>JASEJL010000139.1 GCA_030016465.1 Patescibacteria group bacterium
CTGGTTGGCTTGTGGCATATGAATAATAATTGGTTAGATTCAAAGGGAACTAATCATGGAACTCGTTATGGAACTGGCGTTCCTTTTGAAACAACCTCTCCTAAATTAGGTGTTGCTTCAGGAAAGTTTAATGGAGTGAATGATCGTGTGGTTCTTCCAACCCCAGTAACACCTCTTGGAAGTAAAACATTAGAAGTATGGATAAAAACTTCAAGCACTAAAAGCAACCAATATATACTGGCTAGTGGTATTTGTTCTTCAGGTTCACATGGAGTAGGATTAGGAATTTATAATGGGAAGGCATTTTTTCAGAGTATGAAAGGAAGTGGTAGTCGGTTTACGCTCTTTAGTTCTGTTTTTGTAAATAATGGTAATTGGCATCATATAGTTGGAACTTGGGATGGAACAACTGCAGCAAATGGTGTTAAGCTTTATGTTGATGGAGTATTAGAAACTCAAGGTACAGCCAATGCAGTAGAAACAGTAAATCCAACATATAATCTGTGTTTTGGTCAATCTCCAGAGTGTACAGGATATAATTATTGGTTTGACGGCCTCATCGACGAAGTTGCGATTTACAATCGCGCGCTTTCGGCTGAGGAGATCAAGCAGCACTACGAGGCTGGGTCGCCAGCAGAAACTTCTTTCTACCGTTCTCCGAGGTTTGATCTTGGAGTTCCGACAAAAGTTGCTAGTGCAAATGTTACCAAAACAGTAAATCCAAATACAGATTTAAAGGTTTATATCAGGTCAGGAAATACCTCTATCATAGATACTGATGCCATTCCCGTCTCAGGCTACCGCGATACTTCAAAGGCAGATTTTGAGGTGGGGACAAAGACGAATTGCGGGACTACAGAACAAGGAGAGTTAAGGGCAAACCAAGAAATCTCCTCCTCGGAATCAGGTCTGGTTGGGCTGTGGCATATGAATAATAATTGGTTGGATTCAAGCGGTAATGGAAATCATGGAACAGCATATAATGGTGCAACCTTCACAACATCAGCCAAACTAGGTTCTCATGCAGGAAGTTTTGATGGAGTGGATGATTATGTGAGGATTCCAGATGATCCTAGCTTGGATTTTGGAACTGGAAATTTTTCTGTAGAAGCCTGGATAAATGTGACTGGAACCCTTCTTACTTCTCAAAAAGAGTATGGCATTGTAAACAAAAACTCTTCGTTCAAAGGCAACAATGGTTGGGGTATGGAGGTTTCGACCTGGGGTGCTTTGGAAAAAAAAGTTCATGTTGCATTTTATATTACTAGTCAGAGTGCTTGGGGAAATACAAATGCTGGTGTAAGGAACCAGCTTTCGGATGTTTGGCATCATGTTGTTGGTGTGCGTCAGGGTGAGACTATTAAGTTGTATTTTGATGGTGTTTTGGCATCAGAAAAAGTACACGCAGAGGCAGCTCTTAGTGTGGATAATAACCAGCCAATTGTCATTGGAAATCATGAGTGGGGACCAAACTTCCCTGGTCTCATCGACGAAGTTGCAATCTACAACCGGGCGCTTTCGGCAAGCGAAATCCAGCAGCACTACGAGGCTGGGTCGCCAGCTCACTCCTCTACCTATGAATCCTCGGTGATGGATTTAGGTAGTGCTTATTCTGGTGACCTTTTGGCAATTCAGGCAGATGTGCCAACAGGAACAAGTTTATCTGCTCAGGTAAGAGCAGGAA
>JASEJL010000140.1 GCA_030016465.1 Patescibacteria group bacterium
TAACTGAGCAGGAAATGGCGGAGACACTGTCTGTCTAAAAAATGGGTACTTGACACGGGGGGGTTGCAAAATTACTTTCTTTTTTTTCTTCTTATTGTATTTAGCAATTAATTTTATTTCTAGCGTTTTTCTTTCCTTTAGTCCTAAAAATCCTTTCCCTTTTAATTGATATAATTCCCCTATTCTTAAATCAAACCCGGCGCCTTCTGGATTTTTTAATTCTCTTTCAGAAAGATTTTCAACTAGTTTTCTTTCTTTAACTAACCTTAGAAGTTTTTTTACTCCAATTATCATCGGCCTAGATTTTTTAGATTTTCTTCAAATCTTGCTTTTAAGTCTGCTTTCATCTCTTGGTGAAATTTCTCATTATATTTTTTAACTGAAGCTAAAATCATTGGGCAACTTTTCTCTTCTAGACAAAAACCTATAATCTGGCATTTTGGACCAATAAATTTAGTTAACCAGTCATAACCTTTTTCAATCAAAGCTTTTTTAATCTGGGCTGTTTCTCTTAAAGTATTTCTTCTCATTTCTTCTTCAGCCGTTTGGCAAACCCTTAAAGGATAATATCCGGTTAAAAGATTATATAAATCATACTCTTGTAAAATATCAATTTTGATTGCCCTGGGAATTAAGAAAATTGCATCTCGCGGTTCAATTTTTAATTTAATCAAATCTTGATAACCTTCAAAAGCTTCTAAAGCGGTTAAACGATATTCTGATAAAAGTTTTTGATTATTTTTAATTGAAGGTGGAATAGAAAAAACCTCTTTAATTTCCCGAACGAAGCGAAGAATGCGTTCGCTGAGACTTCGTCTCATCTCACGCCTCGCTTACGCTTGGCAGATGAAGGTAAGTCCCGAAGGAAGCAAACTTCATCGACTACCCTACTTAATATTGCAAAATTTACTTAAAACTTTTTTTGCTTTGGCCAGGTTTTTTTCTTCAACTAAAAGGTAATTTGTTTCGTAAGTAGAGATATTAAAGATGCTGATTCCTGCCTCGGCCAAGGGTTTAGACAGAGAGGCAATAATTCCGACTGCATAGATACCATCAACAATACCCTCAACCTTGAAAGCTCGCCAATCTTTTTCAAATAAAATACCGGCAGGAATTTTCTCTTGAGGATAGACAATAGATAATTCCTGGTCAGTTTTAGTTATTGAAAAAAATTCTCCCCTAATCCCCCAATCAGGAATGGGGCTATTTGCAGCAAAATGACAAATGCCTAATTTTTGGGGTAATATAGAGAGGATTAGTTTTTGAGGTTTCATATTATTAAAAAGAATAATTAATAAAGTTAATACCTAATAAAGAGAAAAGAAAGATAAAATTATTTCTTTTTTCCAATTTTTAAACTCTTTTCAACACTAATTTCCTTTGATTAAAAGTAGGAATGGTTAGATGAATAAGATTTTCCTTAGAATTTAGTTGGTTTTTGAGAAAGATAATTAAAATTTAAGTATTTCATAGGTTTCTAAGGGAGAATTGGGGATAAACCATGGGAATAAATTTCCTCTGAAACCTATGTTAATTGGAAAATACATTCCTTATTTTAACATCATTTCTCTTAAAAAATCACTACTTGCTATACTAAAAATTGTAAAAGAACCTTATTACACATTAAGTTTATTATATCACCCCTACGAGAAAAGGCAAAAAGAATTAAAACGCCA
>JASEJL010000020.1 GCA_030016465.1 Patescibacteria group bacterium
TTTCTTTTGAAAATCTAAACCATTAAGCATCTCAACTACTTTATGATTAGCTGAATCATCATCAGAGACCACTACTTTAACTTCAGAAAGATTTAATTATTCTTTTAGAGATTGAATTAGTTGGTAAATTTCTCTGGCATTTTCTGAAGAAAGAATAGAGACCTTAAAATAGAGACCTTAAAAAGACTTTCTGGACTGACCCCCGAAATTTGGACAGTTGGCTAAGACAAGATTTGAGGTGTTAAGACAAAGGTACATGAAGAACAAAAAAACCACGAAGAAAACTTACCAGTCAATTTAAAGCTCGGGTAATTTTAGAATATTTGAAAGCCGGCAAGTCTCAAACTGAGATCTGCCGGGAAAACGCCATCAGCCCAAGCCTTTTTGCTAAATGGTACCGGTAGTTCCTGGAGAATATCCATAAAATCCCAGAAAAAGAGACTTCATTCCTCACTAGACTATCTGCTTCCGGAGGAATTCGAGGCTCAAATCCTGAGTGGACAGCACCAAAAGGTCGAGCAACAATTAACTTTAACAATCAAATAATTTTACCCCTGATATTGTCTTAGTTTTTCCTAATTTCTGTTGAGAAACAGGGGTCACTTCGACCTTCAGAATGTGCTGGCCCATTTACATAAATTGCTTGACACGGTATAAGATATTTGTTTAAATAAGGATAGTAAGCCAATAAATGGCTTTTGATAATTAAAAAAAGACAGATTAAGATGAAAGGAGGGAAATATGAGAACATCAACATCTGCACCAAAAAAAAGGATTCTCACTGGGGACCGTCCGACGGGAGCTTTGCACCTGGGACATTATGTGGGTTCACTGAGAAACCGAGTAACACTTCAGGACGATTACGAATGCTTCTTTATTATTGCCGACTATCAGGTTTTAACTGATCATCTTTACGAAACAGAAAAGATTACTCAGAATGTTCGAGAGATAGTTTTGGATTATCTTTCTGTGGGAATAGATCCCAAGAAAAGTGCGATTTTTATTCAGTCGATGATTCCTGAAATAGCCGAACTGACAATGTATTTCTCAATGCTTGTTAGTTTATCTCGGGTTCAAAGAAACCCAACAGTTAAAGATGAAATCCAAACAGCCAAGATCAAGAAAGAACAAGTAAGTTATGGATTTGTTGGTTATCCAATTTCTCAAGCAGCTGACATCCTAGTTGTTCGGGCAAATCTTGTTCCTGTAGGAGAAGATCAGTTACCACATCTGGAGCAAACACGGGAGATTGCCAGAACCTTTAATAGGATTTTCGGAGAAGTCTTTCCAGTACCTGAAGCCTTACTTGGGGAATTTCCTCGATTGCCAGGAATTGATGGACAGAAGATGTCGAAGAGCAGAAACAATGCCATTTTTCTTAAGGACTCCCCAGAAGAAGTTGCGAAAAAGGTTATGCGGGCATATACTGATCCTACTCGTATTCATGCAACTGATCCTGGTCATCTTGAAGGAAATGTAGTTTTTGCTTATCTCGACGCCTTCTGTCAAAATCAAGAAGAGCTGAACGAGCTTAAATCAAGATATAAAAAAGGAACAATCGGCGATGTGAAAGTAAAGAAACGATTAATTGAGATTCTGAATGATTTTTTGAATCCAATTAGGAAAAAAAGAAAAGAACTGGAAGCAAATTCAAAATTAGTTGAGGAAGTCCTAACTGATGGTATTGAAAAAACTAGAAGAGAAGCAAAAGAAACCTTAAGGTTGGTGCGAAAAGCGATGCACCTTGACTACAGTTCGTTTTCGGTCGTATAATAAAATGTGGAGTAGGAGAGAGAGCTTTTTTCTTCTACTCCATACCTTACCTATTTTAACTCAACTTCTTAATTTAATTAAATGAATTTTTTAAAATAAATAAAGGTTGATTTAAATCATTAATAAAAAATAATAAAAAATAAAAATATGCAAACAGAAACAAAAAAGGATAATTTAATAGGAATTTTTACAGTCCTGGATGAGTATTCAATATGGATTTGTTCTGATCCTGTGGTTGCTCCTGAAAGGATGGTTTTACAATTAGATTTTGATCCAGTTAAAGCTGCTTCTTATGGAATATTAGGATCCAATGTTCCAACAGTAACACGCAGTGGGATAGAAGTGTTAGCATGTTGTAATGCATTAAATGGTTGGGGATAAACAGATTTTTATAAAGTAATTTTAATGCAACAAAAAATAGATGAGAATATCCCAATTTATATCTATTCGAGCCATGGAATTTTTAAGTTTTTAGGAAAAAAAGATGAAACACTTGGTAGCACTTTGAAAAGAAGCGAAATACCGTTATCAGCCATTACGACTTATTTAGTGGCGAGCCAAACTTCTAAAAAACTTAGTGATTCTATGTTAACGTTTATAAGTGCCTCCCAACCGTTAAGTGAAATCGTTAAAACGGGGAGTCGTATTGTGGTCCAATTGGCTCGCAATATATCTTTACCCTCTCTTTTGAGCGGAGGAAAAACGTTTCTCCGTAAAGTTGATAATCCTGTTACCGAATGGATTTTCCCCGATAAAGAGAAGGGTGCTTTTTATAAAACTTTAGCCCAACTTTCCTCAGATGATTGTTTAAATATTGTTTCTGAAAGTGTTAAGGAAGTTTTAAACAATTGGCCTAAAAATACTTCCAAACGGATGGTCGTTGGTGTTTCTGGCGGAGGAGATTCTAATGTTTTACTTTCAGCACTTTTAAAATCAGAACTTGTCAAAAAGTCAGATATTTTTCCAGTAATGATGTTGGGAATTCCTGATTGGGATAAGCAAAAAGAACAAGCAAAAGAAATGTGTCAAAATCTTGGTTTAAAATTAGAAATAGTTGAAGCAAAGCAAGTTGCCAAAATTGTTTCCGTTTCTTCTTTATCAGAATTAATGAAGAGATTTGAAAAGCATTTTCCAGACGCTGATTTAGAATTTTTAGGAACGTTTTTGCTCCGTCGTATTCTTTCTTATTATGCAAAATTGCATAAGGTAAAATATGTAGCGATTGGTGCTAATAGGGAAGATCTTGTAAGCGAGGGATTAGCTCGGATAGGAAAGGGACTCTTGCCATTACCAGCTCCTTTTAGGAAAATTGGATCAGTAACTTTTGTATATCCGATGTGGAAAGTGCCTAAAAAAATTGGAGATGGAGCCTTCCCTCATTATTCTTTAGTTAACTATGAAAACAGAAACCCAAGCTATAGCGAAGGGCGTTGTTTGTATTACTATATCGCCTATGCCCTTTCTGAAATTTGCCCTGGTTTAGATTTAACAATTTTAGAGGGTTTTTCAAAAATCTCTGCCAAAGAGAGAACCCCAATAGTTAAAGAACAAACACTGAATGATTTTGTGTGTAAAGATAGGTTTAGTCCAGAGCAATTAAGAAAATGGAAAGACCTATTTGATTTGCCATAGCAGTTTTAAAACTTAATTTTCAAGAAAGGAGGGGAACAGAGATGGACGGAATAGGCAGGATAGTATTACTTATTCATGCTTCAAATTTTTCTCAACCTCAACCCAAAGTAGATGCATTCCCATGGGGAGTGCTTCACTTAGCAGGTGAACTTAAGAAAGCAGGCATTCAGAGCCGAATCGTTGATTTAAACATTGAGAAGTTAACCGAGATTCATTTAAGAAATGTTGGATGTGTGGGAATTTCTACGACTTCGTATGCAATTGGAAGCGCACTTCAAGCAGCTGCCTTGGTTCGAAGGATTAATCCTCTAATTCCTATAATCTGGGGCGGTATTCATCCTACCTTAGATCCCCAAAACACCATTCAGCACCCTTTAGTAGATTTTGTATTCAGAGGCGAGGGAGATGATGTTTTTTCAGATTTGTGCAAACTTATTTTAAATGGGAAATCTTATGATAGCTTCCCAGGTTTAGTGAGAAAAGGAAATAGTTTGAGAGACTGTCCGCCAGTGACGGTTTCTGACTTAGATACATTGCCTCCTGTACCATATGAATTATTGGATCTGTCTTGTTATAACGAAAAAATATTAGAAGTACACACTGCCAGAGGATGTCCTTATCGTTGCGGATTTTGCTACAACGCAACAAAAAAGTATCGCAGTAAGAGTCCTGAACGAATTTTAGCAGATTTATTTTTGGGGCGAGAGATATTTTCTAATGCAAGAATTATTGTATTCAACGATGACCAATTCTTTTCCAATTTAACCAAAGTTCAAGAACTGTGCGAATTACTTTTGAGAAACGAAATTAATCTTCCTTGGGTAGCAAATTGCAGGGTTGAAGACATCGCTAGAATGGATGATGATTTCTTCCACCTCCTTAGTAAAAGCAGGTGTTCTTTGTTGAAGGCAGGAGTAGAGTCTGGTTCAGAGAGAATACAAGAACTGATTGGAAAAGGAAATATTACTCCCGAAATGGTAAAAGAGATTGTGGTTCGATGCCGAGATTATAAAATTGGCTTAAAACTCAACTTCATGATTGGTTTTCCCACAGAAACAATAGAAGATTTGCAAACTACAGGAAAGTTGATTGCCGATTGTGTTAGATTAAATCCCAGAATTGAACGAATAGCTGTAGGAGCGTATGATCCTTATCCCGCGACTCCTATGTGGGATTTCGCGTTAAGAGAAGGATATGAAGCCCCCAGAACATTAGAAGATTGGGGACAATGGAAAGGTGAATTAACACGCCTTAGATGGTTGTCTCGTTCAGAACAGACCATAATCAGAAACCTTCTTTTTTTGACCATTCCTTTCGACAAACCATATGCCAATACGGTTAGCGGTTTATGGTCTCGTCAACCGATTAATTCTTCTTTATGGAGTATTTGGAAGAAATTCACTCGATTTGATTTTTTGTGTCGGGCAAAACGAGGATGGTTTCATTTTGTTCCAGAGAGATTTCTCTACGAACAGCTTTATTCGAAGGTAGGAGTGGTTTCACCTCTACCGAAAGAAATTAAAAAATAAGTAGAGTAGAACTTTTTTTACTCTACTTTTTAGTTAATAATGAAAGTATAAATTGATAAAAATAAAATGAAAACAAAAAAATTTAATAATAAACAGATAATTATCCGCTCTCTTTCCCAAAAAGACCTTAAACAGGCTAAAAAGCTTCAAACCTTTATTAATGCTTTAATTAAAGAAAATGTCCAGATAAAAATAAATAAGAAAAAATCCTTAAAAGAGGAACTCAATTGGTTGAAAGAACATTTAGAGAAAATTAAAAAACGTAAAGCCGTTTTCTTGGTTGCAGAACATAATAATGAAATTGTCGGTTCTACGGGGATTAATTTACAGAGAGGTAAGAAAGAACATGTCGGAGAATTTGGGATTGGTATTCACAAAGATTATCGAAGGATTGGTTTGGGCGGCTGTTTAATGAGCGAAATTATAAATTTAGCCAAAAAACAATTAAAACCAAGACCTAAAATCATTAGATTAAGTGTCTTTATTACTAATAAATCAGCTATCTCCCTTTATAAAAAAATGGGATTCAAAATAGTAGCCAAAATCCCGAAACAATTTAACCATAAAGGAAAACTAATTGATGAGATTATAATGATAAAAGAGTTATGATGAAAGAGAAACTGAAATTTGTTTTTGAAGTGCACCATCTATTAAATAAAAGTTTATTAAGCTGGTCTATTCAGAAACCAACCCAATAAAGTCAATTTCTTTGTACCATCATTTCCTTCCTCTTAAAAGTTTTAGATTCAAAATGTTGCACTTCAAGGTAGAATGTCCGGTTTTAAAATTGCTACGGAAAAAGGGAGGAGAAAGAGTTTTGGATTTGGGTTGCCGGTCAGGAAAACATTCGGTTTGTTTGGCAAAACAAGACTTCAATGTTTATGAAATTGATATTGCCAGATCTGGAGTTGAAATTGCTAAAAATTGGTTAAAGAAAAGGTCTGAAAGTAAATTTAAAGATTATAGGATATTTATAGTACTTTTACAATTTTAAGCCTAAAAAGTAGTGATTTTTAGTCAAAATGAAGCTAAAATAGAGTTAAAATACGTTATTCACCGATAACATAGGTTTTCCGCAGTAATCTACCCCCATACTCTATCCACAATTCCCTGGAAAATCTATGAACCAAATATCTTCTACTAAACCAAAAGTAATTGTTAATTTTTTGGAGAGGTTAGGTTTTGGTAATCAGAGATGGCGGGAAAGAGCTAGCCATTATCTGATAGGATTGGCTGCTGGCTTTAAAAGATTCAACATTGAATCTTAAAATCTAGCTTCTCCTCAATTTACTTATCGCCAGAATTATTACTTCATCACTGAAGCTAAATGGAATGAGGAAGAACTAAATGAAAAGAGAATAGCTTTTCTTAACCAAGATAAAAGAACAAGAATACAATCAGACGGTTTGTTGGTCATTGATGATACTTCTTTTAAGAAGTGGGGTTCAAAAACTGATGGAACCTACAAACAATATTCAGCCGAAGAAGGAAATGTAACCAATTGCAAAGTTATTGTCAGCTCTAATTATGTTGACCATAAACGCAATTATCCTCTAGACCTACAACCTTATTACAAAGATGATGTTTCCAAGCTTAAATTAGCAGAATTACTGATAATTAAAGCTAAAAATCGTTATCCTCAATTAAAGCACACTGCTTTTGATAGCTGGTATTGTAAGAAATCTGTTATTAAAACTGCCGAAGAACAAGGTCTCTATTTCTATTCACAACTTCGTCAAGATCGTAAAGTTGTTTATCGCAAGAGGCTGATGAAGGCAAGTCGGCCAGTCAAACCGGCCTCTACCTCATCAGTCTCTTCCGGTAAGGTTTACGATTTCAAAAAAAATCTATGTGAATGACCTAGGAACCTATCGAATTGTTATCTGGAATGAAAAAATCTACATCACTAACAACTATCAGATTTCAGCTTCAGAAGTCATTGATTACTACGAGAAAAGGTGGACCATTGATCAATTCTACCGAGAGGTAAAAGATAATTTAGCTTTCAGCCAATTTCAGTTTAGGAAAGGACTATATATTCTCAGACATTGGTTAATGGTCTTTCTAGCTTACACTTTTTACATCCATCAAAGATTGAAAGGAGTATTTACAAAAATCTACCAAGGAGTAGTAGATACGGTCAGTAAAATGACTAAAGTTCTACAGAACCTTAACCTAGTCAGATTATCCGAAAACCCAATGAACGTATTATTGACTCAACTTGAATTAAAAACTATCAATTAAAACCTTATTTTAGGCCTAAAATTGTAAAAGTACTGACTTTATTAAACCGGTTTATGGTTTATTCAGAACCAACCTAATAAAGCCAATTTCATTACACCATCACCTCCTTTCTTTTAAAAGTTTTAAGTTCAAAGTGTTGCACTGTTGCACTTGAGGATACAATGTGTTTTATCTTGGCTGTGAACAATATAAAACAAAAAGTGATTTAGTCAATGGGAAATGCCCGACCCATCAGGTTAAACCAAAACTAATCAGAGAGGAAAGTTATCTTTTTAGGCTTTCTAAATTGAAAAATATTTTAGAAAAGAAAATAAAAAAGGATGAATTAAAAATCAGACCTGAAAAAAGGAAAAATGAAGTTTTAGAATTTTTAAGGAAAGGTTTACAAGATATTTCCATAGAGAATTTTAAATTGGATGAAAGCTTAATTTCAATTTGGGAATTAGCTTTTGCGATAAATACATTGAAAGAGAGAGGCCCTGGGAAACAAAACCAAATCAAAAGTTTATAGTTTATTAGGAGCAATTGAGCAGATTGCTCAATTGCTTCGACCCTTTTTACCCGAAACTTCAGAGAAAATATTTCAACAATTGAAAACTAAAAAAAGTCAACCTTTATTCCTCAGAATTTAATTATGGAAGAGCAAAAGAAAATTTGGTTAGATGGAAAGTTCATTGACTGGAAAGAAGCTAAAATTCATATTTTGACTCACACTTTACATTATGGCGGTGGGGCTTTTGAGGGAATTCGAGCTTATCAAACAGAAAAAGGAACATCTGTTTTTAGATTGAAAGAGCATATTGAGAGATTTTTTTATTCGGCTTCTTTTTTAGAAATGAGAATTCCTTTTTTGAAAGAAGAAATTGAAAGGGTAATTTTAGAGACAATAAAAATAAATGAATTAAAGGAATGCTATATTAGGCCGATTGCTTTTTTTGGTTATGGAAAGATGGGATTGAACCCCATTGGGGCTCCAGTAAATTTAGCCATTGCTGTCTGGCCATGGGGAGCTTATTTGGATGAGGAAAAACCAGTTGCCGTCAAGGTTTCCAAATATCGCAGGTTAGATCCTCAATCAATAGTTTCGGAAGCCAAAATTTGTGGTTATTATATAAATTCAATTTTTGCCACTTTAGAAGCTCAAAAAGCCGGTTTTAACGAAGCCTTACTTTTGGATTCTCAAGGTTATGTCGCTGAAGGACCGGGAGAAAATATTTTCCTTGTGAAAAAAGGAGAACTTTTTACTCCTTCTTTAGGTTCTATTTTGCCTGGGATTACTCGAGATAGTGTGATTAAAATTGCCAAAGATTTAGGGATTGAAGTAAAAGAAAAAAAGATAACTTTAGAAGAATTGAAATTAGCCGATGAAGTTTTTTTTACTGGCACAGCAGCTGAAGTTTGTCCGATTGGCAAAATTGATGAAACTTTAATTAATCAAGGAAAAATAGGTAAAGTTACCGAAAAAATTAAAAATTTTTACCAAAGAGTTGTTCATGGTCGAGAAGAGAAATATTTAAACTGGTTAACTTTGGTTTAAAAAATTAATGACAAACGATCTTCAAAAACTTCGCCGAGAGATTGATCAAATTGATAAAAAATTATTAAAATTTTTAGCTGAGCGTTTTAAAATTGTTCAAAAAATAGGCGAGTATAAAGCTAAATATAATTTGCCAGTTACTGATAAAAAAAGAGAAGCAGAGATATTAAAAACTCGAAGATTACTGGCAAAAAAATTTAAAGTTGACCCAAATTTAATTTCTCAGATTTTTAAAATTATTTTTAAATTTGCTGGCAAAAATCAAAAAAGATAATTCATGAAAAGTCATAAAAGAAGGCCCTTAATCGGAATTGTGGGCGGCAAGGGAAAAATGGGAAGATGGTTTAAAGATTTTTTTAATTCTCAGGGTTTTGAAGTGAGAATTTCTGATTTAGATACCAAACTTTCTAATAAAGTTCTTGCCCAAAAAGCTGATATTGTCATTGTTTCAGTACCCATTAAAAAGACAGTCGAAGTGATAGAAGAAATTAGGGATTTTGTTAGAAATGATGCTTTACTTTGTGATTTTACTTCTCTGAAAATAAAGCCAGTTGAGGCAATGAAGAAAGCAAAATCTGGCGTTTTGGGCATGCATCCTCTTTTTGGTCCTCTGGTCCAGAAATTAGAAGGCCAAAATATTGTTTTCTGCCGAGTGAGAGATAATCAATGGGTAAGTTTTCTCCGGAATATTTTCCTTAAAAATGGAGCTAAAATCTTAGAAATGTCTCCTCGAGAGCACGATTTCCAAGTGGCCATTTGCCAAGCCCTTTTGCATTTTACTAATCTTGCTCTAGCTAAAACAATTTCTTCTCAAAAATCTTTACTCCAAACTTCTTTCACTACACCAAGTTTTCGGCTGCAACTTCTTTTGTGGGGAAGGATTTTGAGTTTAAACCCTGAAGTTCTTTCTGATCTCGAATTTGAAAATCCTTTTTTTGAAAGTTTACTTAGAGATTATCAAAAAGAAGTGAAAGAATTAGCTAAAGATATAAGAGAAAAAAATTATAAAAATTTTGCTAAAAAATTTAAAGAAATTAATTACTATTTAAAAGATTACCTCGAAATTGCTCAGGCAAAATCAGCTGAAGTTTTAAACTTAATTGACAGAAAACCCCTAAAAATTGGAAGATTTAAAGAGAGAAAGCCAATTTTAAGAAAAAGATTAAAAATTGGTTTTTTGGGACCAAAGGGTACTTTTTCTCATCAAGCTGCTTTAATTCTTTTTCCTTCTTCCAAATTATTACCATTTGCTGGAATTAAAGAAATCTTTGAGAGAGTTAATCAAAGAGAAATTGATATTGGATTAGTGCCAGCTGAAAATACCATTTCTGGAATTGTCCCAGAAACAATTAATTTTTTGATTGAATATCCTTTAAAAGTCAGCGGTTCTTATAATTTACCTATCCATCATTGCCTGCTTTCTTGGGGAAAATCAAAGAGTGATTTGAAAATCATTAAAACTCATTACCAGGCATTTTCTCAGTCTAGAAATTGGTTAGAGAAAAATCTTCCCAGGGTTCATTTTGAGAATAGTCAGAGCACAACTGCCCCGATTTTAGAAAAATTAGAAACTAAAGACAAAACTTTAGGTTTTATTGCTAATGAAATAGCAGCCAAAGAATATAATTTGAATATTTTAGCAAAAAATATTGAAGATTCAAAAGAGAATATTACCAAATTTTATCTGATTTCTCAGGAGATAAATAAAAAGATTGCTGAAAAATTAAAATCCAGAAAAACTTTAATTTTATTTGCTGTTTATGACCGAGTAGGAATTTTAAGAGATATTCTTAATGTTTTTGCCGAAAACAACATTAATTTATCTTCTTTACATTCTATTCCTAGCAGATTAAGACCCTGGGATTATTTCTTTTTCGTTGAAGGAGAGATTTCCTTAAATTCCTCAAGATTAAAAAAAGTTCTCCAAGGAATCAAAAGATTTTGTCCAATAGTGAGAATTATTGGTCAAAGTTAGTTTGAAATTATGCTCATTGATACTCATGCCCATTTAACTTTTAAAGATTTTGAAAAAGACCGGGCTGAGGTCATTAAGCGGACTTTTGAGGGAGGAGTAGAAAAGATTTGGCCATTAAAAAAAAAATTGACTGAAGATGATGTCTATTGGCCAACAAAGTTAGCCTGCCTAGAGATGATAAAAACTGACACACCACTTTTAATGACATGTATAGAGATGAAGAGGTAACCGTTGTGGCAATTGAAGAGATAGGCCTTCGGGCAGTAGTTGGTTTAGTTCTTTTAGATTTTTTACCGATGGGAAACAAAGATAAAGTAGAAAAATTATATTAAATTCATCTTTCCGAG
The DNA here is from genome assembly GCA_030016465.1 of Patescibacteria group bacterium. Taxonomy (GTDB): domain Bacteria; phylum Patescibacteriota; class Minisyncoccia; order Minisyncoccales; family DG-74-1; genus Yes71-31. The sequence continues at coordinate 11,038 of JASEJL010000020.1, forward strand.
ACCGAAAAAGAACTAAAAGATTGTCAAAAGAAATATAAATTAAGGTCAGTAGAATATTTAGATAAAATTGATTTTTTTGAGGAAAAACGTTATTCTTGTTCATTCAGTTTGGTTTTCTAATAAAGAGATTAAAATTTTAGGAAAAAGAAAATGCAGCGTGGTTTATTGCCCCTGTTCTAATATAAAATAAATTAGCAACGGGTAAACCACTTCCTTATTTAAAATTAAAGAAAGCTAAAGCAAATATCTGTTTAGGAACAGATAGAGCGGCTTCAAATAATAATTTAGATTTGTTTGAAGAAATGAAAATTGGCTCTTTTTTGCAAAAACACCAAAAAAAGATTCAACTTTGGCCAAAGCAGAAGAAGTTTTAAATTGGACGACAATCAATGGAGCTAAACCCCTGAGATTAAACAGTGGTAAAATAAAGGAAGGTAAATTAGCTGATTTAATTTTGATTGATTTAGATCAACACTGGTTTGTTCCCGGCCATAATTTCATTTCTGACCTTGTTTATTCTGCTCCTGGGAACTGTGTTTCTGATGCTATTTGCAATGGAAAAATATTAATGAGAGATAGAAAAAATTGAAGGTGAGGGAGAAATTATGAAAAAAGCTACCTTTTAAGCCAAAAGATTAATTAAAAAATAAACGTGAATTACAAAAAATTTATTGGTGAAAAAATTAAAGAGATTAGAGAAAAGGTTGGCAAGGGAAAAGCCATCAGTGTTTTGTCAGGTGGGGTGGATAGCGCAACGGTGACTGTTTTGGGGCACAAAGCCTTTGGAGAAAATCTCAAGGTTGTTTTTATTGATAATGGTTTAATGAGAGAAAGAGAGCCAGAGAATGTTGTTCAAACTTTTAAAAAGTTAGGGATAAAAGTTGAGATAATAAATGCTAAAGAAAAATTCTTTAAGGCCTTAAAAGGAAAAATAGATCCTGAAGAAAAAAGAAAAGTTATTGCCGATGTTTTTTACAAAGATATTTTTAAAAAGATTCTTAAAAAAAATAGAATTAAATTTTTATTACAAGGGACAATCTTAACTGACATTGAAGAAACCATCGCCGGCATTAAAAGACAACACAATATTTTAGAACAAATTGGTATTGACCCTCAAAAAGAATATGGATACCGGATCATTGAGCCCTTAAAAGAACTTCGTAAAGATGGGGTAAGAAAAGTGGCTAAACTCTTGGGCCTGCCCGAAGAAATTCAGCAAAGAATTCCCTTCCCGGGGCCAGCTTTAGCTGCTAGGGTTATTGGTGAGGTAACTCCTGAAAAAATCGCTTTAGTAAGAAAGGCAACCAGCATTGTTGAAAAAGAATTAAAAAATTCTGGCGCCTTTCAATATTTCCCCGTTCTAATGGAAGATAAGGCCACCGGGATAAGGGGAGGAAAGAGAGAATTTGGCAATATAATTATAATCAGATGCGTTCAAAGCAAAGATGCTAGAATTGCCACCCCAACAAAACTTCCCTGGAAAATATTAGAAAGGATTAGAAAAAAAATAACCGATGAAATACCAGAAGTAACCAGGGTGTGCTATGACATAACTCCCAAGCCACCAGCCACCATTGAATATATTTAAAAATATGGTCAACGGTTTTGTTTCAATTATAGCCGGATCAAAATCTGATGAAAAAATTGTCAAAGATACAATAAAGATTTTAGAAGAAAGCAAGATAGAACACGAAGTAAATTATATTAGTGCTCACCGTGAACCCGACAAATTAAAAGAATACTTGTTAAAAAGTGAGGCTTATACCGATATCTATATTTGTATTGCTGGGCTTTCTGCTGCTTTGCCTGGCTTTGTCGCTTCTTTAACTTCCAAACCGGTTATTGCGGTACCGGTTAATGTAAAATTAGAAGGATTAGATGCTCTCTTAACATCGATGCAAACGCCTAGCGGGGTACCAATAGCAACAGTTGGGATAGATAATGGGAAAAATGCCGCCTATCTAGCGATTAGAATTTTAAAACTGAAACAAAAATAATATGGCTATTCATCCTATTGATTATCGATATGGGTCAAAAGAAATGAGAGAGATTTTTGATGAAGAGAAAA
>JASEJL010000141.1 GCA_030016465.1 Patescibacteria group bacterium
GAAGCACCGACAATTGGTTTTTTTAACGAAGTTTTCCCTTATTTTGTGGTCATCGTTTTCCTCTATTTGGGTTTTAGTTTAGGTCTTCAAACCGGGGCAATGGGCGCTAAGTCACTGATTGCAGGTTTTCAAGCCGCTCATAAAGCTGCTCAAAGAGCGACATTACAAAGTATTGGCCGAACAGCGGGAAGAACAGCTAGAATGATGGGAAGAGAAGTTGGAAGATTGGGACGTGCTTACCAGCAAAGGAGGCAGGAGGGCCGGGGAATACCAGCATCAATAATCGGTACGCCTCTTACATATGTACATCCATATGTACGTCGCTTGCATGGAAGAGACTGGAGGAGAGGACTTGAAAGAATGAGAGATGCAATTAGAAATGAGATAGGAATAATCAGAAATGGTTATCAAATGAAAAGAGCACGTAACATTCCACCAGAGATAGCTATGGTAGAAACAGTAGGCAGCTATCTACGGGAAAGAATAGTGAAACCAGGTTGGGAGAGAATAGCGGAACCACGTCGGCAGGATATTGAAGCAATAAGTCAGATGTTAAGCAATTCATTACTCGGTTCAAGAAGAGGTATCCTAGGAACGATTAGAAATGTAGCTGAAACTGGTTTGCGGGCTGCCGGCGTAAAAATACCGCCACCACGAGGAAAATTTAAAACCTGTCCTGATTGTGGGAATGAGAAAGTATCAATCACAGCTACCATTTGTCAAAGTTGTGGTCATGTTTTTGAAAAACCACCAGAAGCAAAACCACCAGAAGCAAAAGTAGAAAAAAAAGAATTTAAAACCTGTCCTAATTGTGGAGCTCAATTAGAAAAAACAGCCCTCTCTTGTCAATATTGTGGTCTAGTTTTTAAACTATCATCATGATAGAGAACACCGAATTCCAAAAATTAAAAAAGCAATATCCAGAATTTTTCTCGCAATTTTCTGAGAAATTTTGGGATTTTCTTTTCTCTGAAGATACTGCCTTTAGAGTTGTTGAAATTTGCATCAAAAATGGAGTTGAAAATGAAGAAGAAATTGAAAAAATTGCTTCCCGAATTACTCTTGTTTTATTAAATCAAATACCTAAAGAAAACCTGACTGAAGTTTTAATGAAAGGAGTAAGATTAGATTCTAATACCGCTAATCAAATTTCTCAAGAAGCCGAAAAATTAATTTTCTCCCAAGTTCCGGAAATACTAAAAGAAGAAGAATTCACTCAACCTGCTCCTTCAGTTAAACCAGAACTCAAGCCACTTTTAGAAATTAAGCCAGAAGAAAAACCAAAAGAAGCAAGAAAAGATATTTACCGCGAACCAATTGAATAAAAAAAGGATAGCACATTGCTATCCTTTTTTGATTTTAAGTAACTTTTATTTTTCCCCCGAAGACTAGACGCTCTACTCGTCTGCCTATTTCCTCCTTTTTTTTAGGCTCAGGTATTTTTCTTATTAGATCTAATACCTGAGCCCATTCCTGTTTTGTTAACTCTTTCTTATCCACCAACTTGTCTATCTGTTTTTCTATACTTTCTTCCTCCGTTACTGCTGCTGTTGGCGGCTTTTCCTCTGGCGGTTTTTTCTCTACCGACTTTTCCGCTGGTGACCTCCCCATCGGCATTCTT
>JASEJL010000144.1 GCA_030016465.1 Patescibacteria group bacterium
GTGTTAAAATATAAGAATATGAATCGCTTTTTTAAAATCTGTGTTCGAACTATATTTGTTATCCTTATTCTTGTCGGGGTATTTTTAATTTATGCGTTTCCTTCCCACGCAGAGGAAGACGCATCCCTTAAAAATCCTTTGCAAACAGAATCCCTATCTTCTCTTATATTTCAATGGTCTAAAGTATTATTCTTTGCCATTCTTGGATTTATTCCTGCTTTACTTGTAGCTTTTGGAACTTATTATTTAATCATTTGGGGAGGTTTAAAGCTATTGCATATTGAAAATATTTCTATATCTAGGATAGTTGTTTTCATATTGTTGATATTGTTTTTCGGCTTATTGCTCAACTTTGTAATTCCGATAATATATTTACTTGCCGCATTAAAAACCTCTATTGTTTTTTATTCGGTCGTTTTTCTAATTTTTGCTTTGGTCATTTTTCTGTTTTCCAAATATTATTTTAAACTTTCAGGAAAAAAACTTTGGCAATTCTTTCTATATTTTGCCGGAATAGGTTTGATTTTTACCATCATTACTTCGCAAAAATTTATGCCAAAACTGTTTGTGGAAAAAGCAGAAGAACAATTTGGCCCCTCGTTAAAGAGCGAAGTAAAGCCAGGTGAAGATGTCTATAAAAATGAAAAGTATAATTTCGAGATAAAATATTTTACAGATCAATTTGCCATAGAAAAAGATTATGAAACTGAAAGATTACACCAAGAGCCAAAACTTCTTTTTGAGGCGATTTTTAATGATACTAAATATGGATGGAATGTTGGTAAAACAACTAGCCAACCAGCAATGACAATAAGGGTTTTTGAATGTTTAGAGAGTACTCTTGACGGTTGCGTTAGTGAGATTTCGTGCCTTCAACCATTTGAGTACTCACCCGAAAGTTATAGAAAAGTCATCACCGACCCCCTAACCGAATTTAATACTTTCCCCGCAAAACAGTTAGAGGTAGCCGAGCACTCTCGATTAACATCGGGCGCAACCATATTTGAAGGAGAAGATAAACGAGAAGGGATGATGATATTCAAAGAAAACCATTTATATGTAATTCTAGTTTTAACTTCTTCAGAAATTTTCCAACCCATACCAAAAGATATTTTAAATCAAATGCTTTCCACCTTTCGGTTTATTGAAGTTGAGGAAACCGCCAATTGGAAGACCTTTAAAAATAGAGACTATGGTTTTGAGATAAAGTATCCTCAGAACTGGTTACCTCATAATTTATCACCAATCGAAGGAGTTTTTCGAATAAGTTTTTGGGATAAAGATTGTTCAATAGAATGTGGTTCTATTGAGATTAATATCAAAAATAGAAATAATAAATCTTTCCAACAAATAAAACAAGAAACAGAGAATAAATATTCATTAGTATTTTTACCCCAAGTCTTTCCTTTTAAAGAGACAAAAGTAGATAAAGAACAAGCATTTATTATTCCAGGTTATGAATTTATCTTGGGCGTAGTAACGGTAGTTCACGAAGGATATATTTACGAGATTTCCCGTACCTACTCCGAAGAAGATGTCCCAGAAGAATTATTTAACCAAATACTTTCTACTTTTAGGTTTTTGGAGTAAATTT
>JASEJL010000145.1 GCA_030016465.1 Patescibacteria group bacterium
TTTTAATACAAAAAGTCAAAGAAGAATTATTTAAAAACAGACCTTTAGAATTGATGGCTTTCATTACTTTCATTTTGGGTTTCTATGTTAATTGGAAAATACTTAAATCTTATTGTATAGGAATTTCAATAATTCCTATATAAAAGCAGTTCTAATTTTACCATGTCAAAAAAAAAGGATAAAAACATCACAAACTACTAAGCATTATTTAACACCTTGGCAACACAGAGGCAAAATAGCGCTTATAGCTAGCTAACTGAATGAGTGGGTTGTCAAAGAAATATCTCGCAAAATTTTCTAAAAGAAAATTTTGCCTAGGTGCTTTAGAGGCCCGAAACGCCAACTATAAAAATAAAAATCTTATTAACAAAATAAATCAAATTCTGGAAAAATGATGGAAAAAAGAAAATGAAAAAAAATAAGATAAAAAAACCAAACTGGTTCAAAAATATTTTTGTCGTTTCCATTGAAGGAGGTAAAAAAGTGAAAAGAATGTGAGAACCATCCAGGGGAGGAATGGGTATTAAATTAAATACTGCCAAAAGTATATTTATTGAAACAATAAAAGAAAAAGCTGAAAAGAGACCGATGGAAATAAATTCTGAAGATAAAAGGAAACGAAGAAGCAAACCAAAAAATAAAGCCAAAAGTAAATTAGAAGCTGGGCCCGCAAAGGCCACTTTTAATGAACCATATTTTTGATCACGAAAATTATAAGGATTAATGGGTACGGGTTTCGCCCACCCAATACCCTTACCAGTTGTAAAGATTAAAAACAGAGGTAAAAGAATGGAACCAATAGGGTCTAAATGTTTTAAGGGGTTTAAAGTAAGACGACCAGCGTATTTTGACGTTGGATCACCTAAATAATTTGCCACTATTCCATGGGAAACCTCGTGAATAACAATAGAAAAAATGAGAATAGTAATTAAAAATAAATATTCCATATTTTAGTTTTAACGGATGGTAGGCGAGGGACTTCTATTTTTTATTATAACACATTGCAAAATATTTAAAAATGTTTTAAAGTTAAATTGATGGCAAAAAAATGTCAAATTTGTGAAAAAAAAGGAATGCTGGTTTGGAGATTGCTAAAACTCCGGGGAAAATATCATCCAACCATTAAAAAAAGAAAATATCCTAATTTACAATGGGTGCGCATTCCCATTGATGTAAAACAGAAAACTTATAGAAAATTTGCTGGAAAAAGAATTTTAGCCTGCACAAAGTGTATCAAAACACTTTCCAAAAGAAAATAAATTTCTAAACGGGGTGTAGTATAACGGTTATTATACAGGGCTGGGGGTCCTGTGATCGGAGTTCAATTCTCCGCACCCCGAAATTTTAAAGAATATGTGGTAATCCCGGCTGTAATAAAAAAGTTATTCATAAATTCATGGAATTCAAAAAATCTAAATCAGATCATATTTTTTGTTCTTCTTCTTGTGCGCGGCTATTTTTAATAATTTGTCAAGGAAAAAATTTAAAACATACCTTATTTGTAATAAACAATTTTATGATGAACGGAAATAATAAAGATAATG
>JASEJL010000146.1 GCA_030016465.1 Patescibacteria group bacterium
CTCTTTGCCAAAAACTATTCCTACTCCTAACAAAACTAAAGCCAGCCCAAAAATAAAGGCTGTTCTGACTTGTAGAGACATCTGTGGCAGTCGGACCTTTGTCGGTTTTTCTAGTTGGGTAATAATTTTTTTCTTTTTCAAACTCTCATTATATTCTTTAACCTTTTTCAAATATTCTTCTAGCCATTCTTTTTTAGTTACCCAGTTTCGGCCAAATTTTATTGCTTTTAATTTTCCTTGTCTGGCACGTAAACTCAAATATTCCTGCGAGTAATTGCAGTATTTAGTTGCCCCTTGGAGAGAAATATAAATTGATTCTTCTTCTGGCATATTTTGTTTTGACTTGACAAACCTATTTAGTCTGATAAAATCTAAAATAGAAGGCTCAGCCGAGCACATAAGACGAGCACATAAGAATTTATATTTTTTATGTGCTTGTTGGCAAAAGAAAAAATCGGCTATATTCTTTTTCGACCTTGGCCATTTTTTCCGAGCCTTCTTTTTTTTGTCTTTTTTGTCTATCTTATTATGGCAATATCGGCTATTAAATATTCATTAAATATCCACTAGATATTCACAATTTATTACTCTATTTTCTTACAACCTAGAAGGTATGTCAAGAGAAAAACTGTGAATAACTAAAAGCCGCTTGATAACTGCCTCAACTGATATCCAATATTGAAAAAATCAGTAACCGAGCAAGACAAGGCGAGTGATGATTGCAAAAACAAGTTTCTTCCCCCCTCTCGCTTCCGGCTCGATAAAGGAAGTTAGCGACCTCCGGGCTCATTAAAGTTAAGCGAAAGGAGAGATAAAACGAAATCTCAGCGGTCCCCAACACTAATTACAAAGTTTTAGTGAGTTTTAAAACTCTGTAAAATCCCTAAACCAAGAAAAGTAGCAATAAGACTTGAACCGCCATAACTAATCAAAGGCAAGGGAATGCCAATAATGGGTAATAAGCCGATATTCATTCCGATATGAATGAAAATTTGGGAAATTAAAAGAATATTAAATCCGCAAGCAAAGAGACGAGCAAAATTAATTTGAGCCAAAAAAGCGATTTTTAAAATTCGCCAGATTAAAATTGAAAACAAAAAGAGAAGAACCGATACACCGATTAAGCCAGTTTCTTCAGCAAAGAAATTCCGGAAATAATTAAAATTATTACCTGACCCAAGTCGGGCTGAAAGAAAACCAAGCTAATCGGTATTAAAAAATAAAAACCGGAAACTAATATGAGAGCGTTGAACAATTATTAAAGTTAGTGCCTAATAAGAAAATAGCCAATTAAGGAAATTTCAAGGAATTTTGTTCATAAAATTCTTTAAAATATCCAGAAATATCCCTCAAATCTTATTAGGTATTATCTTTAATATTGTTGAGGTTGGGAAATACACTATTGAAACCCATGAGGCAATAGGAAAAAGGATAGCAAAAAATGCCGATTTGTTTTTTATTTTTAGCCAAGCTGTTTAAGGTAACACCTTAAACATTTAAATTCCGATTTTCTTTTGTCGCAAAGAAAACCGTTGTAA
>JASEJL010000149.1 GCA_030016465.1 Patescibacteria group bacterium
AAATGACCAACATGTAACCCTTCAGCCGAAGGATAAGGAAACATGTCCAGACAATAAAACTTCGGCTTTTTTGACTTATCCGATGCCCTAAAAATTCCCATTCTCTCCCATTTCTTCTGCCACTTCTTCTCAATTTTTTGAGGATTATAGTTCATGTTCAATTTTTTAATTTTAACTTTTTTTTTAAATTTTGTCTATTTTAATAGTTTAGTGAATATAATAGGCGTTCCTGCAGAAAGTGCAAAAACGCCTTTTTTTTAATCAGAATCCTGGTGGCCAAGTCTTACCAACTAATCTCTCGTAGGCTTCGATATATATTTTCTTTGTTTCTTCGACTACTTCATCAGGAAGAGGTGGAGCTGGTGGTTGTTTATTCCAACCACTGGCATTCAGCCAATCCCGTAAGGGTTGCTTATCGAATGATATTTGAGTTCCTTCGGGTTTGTAGTCAGCGATATCCCAGAATCGGGAAGAATCTGGAGTCAATAACTCATCAACCACTATAATCTGGTCATTGCGGAGACCAAACTCAAATTTGGTATCAACAATGACGATGCCACACCTCATCGTCCAACGATAAGCCTCCTGGTAGAGTTGTAGAGATAAATCACGCAATTGTTCAGCAACTTCTTTTTTGCCAACCATGGCCACCATCGTCTCAAAATCAATATTTTCGTCATGGCCAGTTCTAGCTTTAATAGCTGGAGTGAAGATTGGCTGAGAAAGTTTTCCCCCTTTCTTTAGCCCAGCTGACAGCGAAATACCGCAAACCTTGCCAGTTTCCTGGTAACTTTCCCAAGCTGAACCAACTAGATAGCCCCGAACAACGCACTCTACTGGGAAAACTTTGGCTGGATAAACTAGAACACATCTACCAATTAAATCATTTGACTCACGATAGTCTGCTTCGACGAGGGAAGCGCAAAAGTGTTGGTCATCACTAAAAATATGATTTGGGCAGATATCTTTTAGTTTGTTAAACCAAAAGAGAGAAATCTGATTCCGGATTTTTCCCAGCTCCGGTATTCCTCGTGACATAACCACATCAAAAGCGGAAATCCGATCGGTGGTTATCATTAAGAGGAGGTTTTCATTATTTGTCAGAGATGAAGCAGGAATTTCCCAGATATCTCTAACTTTCCCTTTAACAAACAATTTTTTGTCAGGGATATTAGTTTTCAAAAGAACTCTTGTTTCCATTTCTATTCCTCCTTTCTTTTAAAATTTCAAATCGGACAAAGATTTGGTCGATGTTTTTAAGGTGAGGCTGGGGATTTAGACAAGCATCAATCTCCTTTTCTGACAGCAAAGCGGTGATTTTGGGATCAGCAAGTTTTTCCTCTATCAAATCAGTAAATCTGTTAGTTGAGTAGCTAGGCCAGTATCTTCGACATCGTAAGAAGTAAGACGGGCATGGAAATAAGGTTTCACTTCAAGAGAAAGGCTTTCAGAAACTACTTGAACAAAAACCAGCAAATCATGAATTCTGGGATAAATATACCAAATACCCCC
>JASEJL010000150.1 GCA_030016465.1 Patescibacteria group bacterium
TATTGTAATTTAAGATGTCTTTATTGTCAAAATTATGAGATTTCCCATCTGGGAATAGGTAGAGAATATTCTGAGGTTGAGGTAGCTCAGATGATGCTTGATTTACAGAGTCAAGGCTGCCATAATATCAATCTTGTCACTCCAACTCATTTTGCCCCCCAACTGGTAAAAGCAGTAAAAATTGCCGCTGAAGAAGGTTTAAATTTACCAATTGTCTGGAATTGCGGTGGATATGAAAATTTTGAAATAATAAAATTGTTAGAAGGAATCGTTGATATTTACATGCCAGATATGAAATACGGAGATAATGAACTGGGAAAAAAATATTCTAATCCACCAATTCCTGATTACTGGGACCGAAGTAGAAAGGCAGTTAAAGAAATGCACCGCCAGGTGGGCGATTTAAAAGTTAATGAAAACGGGATTGCTGAGCAGGGATTGTTAATCAGGCATTTGGTTTTGCCAAATGATATTGCCAAAAGCCAAAATATCTTAAAATTCATTACCAAAGAAATTTCTAAAAATAGTTATGTCAATATCATGGCCCAATATTATCCAGCAGGTTTGGCCTTTAAGTTTCCCGAATTGAATCGCCCTGTTAGTGAAGAAGAATTTCTCAAAGTAATCCAAATTGCCAAAAAACTGGGTTTAACCCGAGGCCTGAAATCTTAACCGGCGTATTGTCCCGTTATTCTCTGAATTGAATCAGCCTCATTTAGTTTAGAGTGATGGTCACGCATTTGAAGTTCTTTTAAGAAGAAAAAGTGATATAAAGATAGAATAACTTAATTCTGTTGATTTTTATTACCATTCCAGGTCACAGCAGACCTTAATTTTGCAATACCAATAGCCCATAGCAAAAGTCTTTTTGGCATATTACTCTTTCTTTTCCGGATACTCCAGGTTCGACCGCAAAAACTACATTAGTCTTGGTTGGTTGCCAAAACGATAAATTTTTCCTCGGCAACAAGAGGATTTTTCGTGTAATGTTTTCAGACACAAGAATTATCTCATAAAATCCTTGTAAATGAACGGAAAAATAGCTAAAATTATCAACAGAATTTAGTTATTCATACCACATAAATAAGCGATCTGGTTATAATGTAGGTAACAGATCACTCATTTGAAGTTTCCGATAAAAATCTAACTTTCAATAAATATTTTAACCCTTATTTGAGCTTAAAATTCCTTAAATACTTCAATTGAGCTGTTGTCAATTATCTAAAATGTCCCTCTAATCTTTCAGCAAAATGTTGTCTGGAAAGAAAAGATAAGAGCAATTTTTAATTGTTAATTGAGTTTCAATTCTTGCAAGAATTCAATTGTTGTGATAGACCTTTATCTTGCGAGTGAGGTTTAGAGCTAAAGTAACCTTCTTATCCCAGAGACGTGGACTTGACAAATTTGACAAGATATGCTATAGTACAAATATAAGATGAGTCGGACATTCTACCCCGAAGTGCAACACTCAAGGTTAAAAATTTGTAATTGTTTTGCCTGT
>JASEJL010000021.1 GCA_030016465.1 Patescibacteria group bacterium
TTCAACTTTCTCAGGACTCCTGACATCAATCTTCCACCCGGTTAGTTTGGCAGCCAACCTAACATTTTGGCCGTCTTTGCCAATGGCTAAAGATAGCTGGTCTTCAGGAACAATGGCCAGAGCCTTATTTTTTGGCTCAATTCTCACTTCTAAAACCTTGGCCGGGGAAAGAGAATTGGCAATATAAATTTCTGGCTCTTCAGAATATTCAATAATATCAATTTTTTCTCCGCCCAGCTCATTAATCACTGCCTGCACCCTGGTTCCTCTCTGCCCCACCATACTGCCAATAGGATCAATTCCCTCAACTTTTGAGGCGACAGCAATTTTTGTTCTGGAACCCGGCTCCCGGGCAATTGATTTAATTTCTACTTGGCCGGCTGAAATTTCCGGAACCTCCAGTTCAAAAAGTTTGGAAACTAAGCGGGGATAAGCCCGGGAGAGAAAAATAACCGGACCTTTAGGTACATCTTCAACTTTCAAAACAAAAAGTTTTAATCTCTGGCCCGGTCGGTAAAATTCGCCCGGCACCTGCTCTTCTTTAGTTAAAATTCCCAAAGTTTTCCCAATATCAAAAAAAACATTTCTCCCTTCTATTCTTTGAACAATTCCCGAAATAATCTCGCCTTCTTTTGACTTATATTCAGCCAAAATGCTTTCCCTTTCCGCCTCCCTGATTTTTTGTAAAATCACTTGTTTAGCGGTCTGGGCGGCAATGCGACCAAAATCACCTTTTGGCTCCAAAGGAATCTCCAAATTTTCCCCGGCTTTGATCTTTGGGTTTATCTTTTGGGCTTCTTCTAACATCAGGTGTTTTTCTGGATTAAAGCGGAGTTTTTCTTTGACCGCTGTATCTTTGTCAGAAGGGGGTTTCTTATCTTTCTTAATTTCCAGTTTTTTTGCCTTTAATTTTTCCAATTCTTCCTCAGTATAAATCATTTCTTTATTAACCACCAATTTTACCTGCCAAAAGCTAAGTTCGCCTGATTGGGAATCAAGTTTACATTTAATTATCTGACCTTTTTTCCCATATTCTTTTTTATAAGCCGCAGCAATAGCTGATTCAATGGTTTCCCAAATCTTTTCTGGAGAAATTCCTTTTTCTTCAGCAAGTTGAGCAATCGCCGAGGCAAATGATTTTATATCCATATATTTTAGATTTACCCCTTATCACTTATACATATGTGAAGGTTTATTCAGAAATTTTTTCGCCTAAAAAATAGCCTTTAAATCTGGGGGTATTTCTTATTAATAATAAAATTGTTCCGGCAGCTATGGGAAGAAAAATTTGAGGGTCATAAAAATAAAGTGGGATTAGAGCTAAAATCAAGCCAGCCATTCTGCCTGCCATTTGTTTACCGAAAATTGCCACAATGGCTGAAATTTTTTGCCAATTGATTTTTTGTTCAAAGCCGGTTTTTTCTAAGATGATTTGAGCTAAAATTGTACAAAAAACAACTGGTAACCCCCAAATTATAAAAGAAAAAATGTCTAAATAAAGCATAACACCAATTAAACTGGCTGCTCCCCGACCACCAGTAAATTTTAAAAAAATAGAATAATTGTGGCCTAAAATAACAAAAAAAGTAGCTAAAATTAGGACTAAAGAATTAAGAGGTAAAAAAAATTGAATAAAAAAAATAGATAAGGCGGCCTTAGCCATATCAATTATCAAAACAACTAAAAATCCAGTGATGGCCAGTTTTTTTGATTTGTCCTTCAATGCCCGGACAACATTCATTGCGCCGACATTTCCTGAACCAATCTTTCTAATATCTTGGCCACTGAATATTTTAACAAACAAATAAGCAGTCGGAAAAGAACCAAGGAGATAAGCAATAATTGAAATTAAAACCAATTTAGTCATGGGAAATTGGAAATTGGAAATTTTATAAAGGTATATTGCCGTGTTTTTTGGCAATCTTGGCTTCTCTTTTATTTAAAAGAGATTCCAGACATTTAATCAAAATACTTCTAGTCTCTTTGGGATGGATAATCATATCCACCTGTCCTAATTTTGCTGCCTGATAGGGACTCAAAAAAATCTCTTTTAATTCTTCAATCTTTTCTTTTTCCAGTTTTTTTGGTTCTTTGCTTTCGGCTATCTCTTTTCTATAAATAATCCTCACTGCCTGCTCAGGTCCCATCACCGCAATCTGAGCCGAAGGCCAGGCAATAACCCTGTCATAACCTAATTGCCGAGAGCAGAGGGCAATATAAGCTCCGCCAAAGGCTTTTCTTAAAATTAAAGAAATTTTTGGAACGCTGGCTTCAGCAAAAGCATATAAAACTTTTGCTCCGTGACGGATTATTCCCCGATGTTCCTGGTCAGTGCCGGGAAGATAACCAGAAGTATCAACTAAATTAATCAAAGGAATGTTAAAACAGTCGCAAAATCTCACCAATCTAGCCACTTTGTCAGAAGAATCAATATCAAGAGTGCCAGCCATAAACTTGGTTTGATTAGCCACCAGACCCACCGAATAACCAGAAAGTCTGGCCAGGCCAACCAGGCAATTAGTGGCAAACCCTGATTGAACCTCCAAAAAAGAATTTTTATCAAAAACTTCCTCAATCACTTCTTTCATGTCATATCCTTTCTTTTCATCCTCTGGAACAATTTCTAATAATCTTAAATTTTCTCTCTCAAAGAATTCGGCAAAAAGACCTTTTTGCCTTGGCGGGTCTTCTAAATTATTTTGGGGTAAATAAGATAAAAGTTTTTTCACTCCTAAAAAACAATCTTTTTCTGACTTAAAGATAAAATGACTACAGCCCGATTTTTGGCTGTGAATAGAAGCTCCGCCCAAATCTTCAAAAGAAACTTTTTCTCCTGAAACGGCCCGAATTACTTCTGGTCCGGTAATAAACATCTGGGAAATTCTTTCAACCATAAAAACAAAATCCGAAAGCCCGGGAGCATAAGAAGCGCCGCCGGCTGATGGTCCGACAATAACTGAAATTTGGGGAATAACCCCAGAGGCCCTAACCATTGCTCTAAAAATAGAGGCGTAACCATCCAGACTGGATATTCCTTCCTGGATTCTGGCTCCACCAGAATCAATAATGCCAATAATCGGACAGCCGGTTTTAGTTGCTAACTCAATTACCTTGGTAATTTTTTGAGCGTGGAGTTCTCCCAGAGAACCACCCATTTTAGAAAAATCCTGGCTGAAAAGATAAACCTGGCGGCCGGAAATCTTACCAAAACCAGAAACCACTGCATCGCCAGGAATCTTCTTTTCAGTCATTCCCAATTGCTGAAAACGACTCTCAACAAAAGGATCCAACTCAACGAAAGTCTCGGGATCTAAAAGTAAATTAATCCTTTCTCGAGCAGTCAGTTTCCCCTTTTGATGTTGCTTTTCAACCAGCTCCGGGCTTTCCAGCTCTTCCCATTTTTTCTTTAATCTTTCAATTTCTTTTTCAAAAGCCATATTAATAGCAATAGTATATCATTATTTTATTGGTAATTCAACATAAAAAGTTGAGTCCTTGCCTTTTCCTTCAGATTCTACCTAAATTTTTCCATTGTTTAACTCAACCAATTTTTAGTGATATACAAATCCAGACCAGCTCTTTCCATCCAGTGTAAATAACCATCCTTTCCTTTACCAAAACTCTCAAAGATAATTATTTTTTCCTCTTGATTTAGACCTTCACCAGTCTCTTTGATGGAAACTAAAACAAAAAAACTTAATCGCTGATAACCTTCTTTTACAATTTTAGTATAGCAGATAGTGATTTTTAAAGAGAAAGGATGTTAAGGAAGTATGTCCCTAAATTTGGACACATCTTTATTCTTTAATAGTTTATAAAAAGATTGTTTTGATGAATTCGTCAGAGCTTCTACCTTTAAGCGATGAATAAAAGATAGCTTTTTTATTCTCGCCCTCTAAGTTTATTGTAATAATTGCTCAGTCAATTATTTTTTATTATGGAAGGCGGGATAAAAGCCGTCTTTTTTATTTTTAACTATTTTTTATCTTAAACCATTTCCCCAAAAAACAAAAGAGTCCAAATTCTCCGATCTAAAATCTAATTTTCAGTTAGGTTTTTAAATCGGAGAGTACAGAAAAAATCGCGGTTAAGCTTGTGGTCGGTTTTGCGCAATTGACGAAAATTTAGTATAATATAATTACAATGCTGAAAATTGGGATAATTGGTCCAACTAATATTCCAAAATTATCAAAACTGACTAAAAAGCCGATAGGTTTTTATCTCCAAAAAGCCGAAAAGATAGGAGAAATTCTGGCTGAAATTGGATGTGAACTATGGATTAATAGTGACAAGGGTATGGCAGCCCACGTTGGACGTGCCTATAAAAATAATAAGGGTAAAAAATTAGTTATCCTCTACCCTGTCAAAGGTGAACCTTGGCCCAATAAACATGTGAAACCCTATATAAAATATGCCGATGAACTTAGAAAAGAACCCAACTGGTTTTGGACAAATTACAATGTCACTGCTCTACCGGATATCTGTATTTGTGTTGGATTGAGCGCCGGCGTTCTAAGCGAATTAGCTTACATTAAATGGAATTACAAATTAAAGCGAGGGAAATTAAAAAAATTAATCGCTGTAAGAGAATTGTTAAGAGATAAAAAACTACCGCCAGAGATTGAAGTTGATGTTAAGAAAATTTTAGTTTATCCTAAAAAAGTTGAAGAATTAAAACAACTTTTAAAAAGATTATCAAAAAGAGACCAATGGCATTAATGAAAAATATTCTTAAATTTTTAATAGATATTGGAAAACTGAAAAGCGTTCTTAGAAAAGGAATAACTTTTTATGGCGTGAAAAATCCAGATTCTGCCATCGACCATTCTTTTCGAATGGCTATGATGATTTGGCTCTTTGGTAAAGAGAAAAAAATTAATATTGAAAAAAGTCTTAAAATTGCCTTAATTCACGATATGTGTAAAGTATTGACCGGAGACATCACTCCATATGATGGACTTCTGCCTAAAAATAAAAAAGAAAGGGATAAATTTGTCAGGAGGTGGCGTCGTCTTTCTTTACGAGAGAAAGAAAAAAGACATATTCAAAAATTTAAGAAAGAATATAACGCTTTGGAAAAGTTGATTTCAAAATTACCATCCAAAATTAAAGCAGAGTTAAAACGTCTTTGGCTTGATTATCATAGAAGTGAAAGTCTTGAGGCCAAATTTGTTTCTCAAATTGATATAGTAGAAAATCTTTTAGAAGCTTTTGAGTGGTGGGGAAAAAATAAAAAATTTCCCACTCAACCTTGGTGGGAACATGCTGAGGAAGCTATAGAAGAACCATTGCTTTTAGATTTTTTAAAAGAAATTAAGAAAGAAGAGTTAAAGAAAAAATAGAGAAAATAGGAACGTGTACATTTTTTATTAAAATCTTTTACCCAGAATTTTGAATTGAATATACCTTAAATTACACAGATATTCAGACCGCCTGGATAGAACGAGGTGCGATCTTGGGAAAAACCCAAGAAAAAAAGATTATCTTTACTCATTCCAAAGTCTATAAAAAGAATGATAACACCTATGTTGAACAAAAGAATTGAACCTGTGTTAGAAAAATATTCAGCTACATTAGAATCGACAAACAAAAACAGGTACACTTAATAGCTGTGAGTCTAAGACAAAAAGTCATCCCTTTGTTTTTTAGAAATTAACCCTTGACTAATTTTAATTTACTACATTGTTAATCAAAACAAAAAAGCCAGAGGAAATCCGGCAATAATACTAATCAAATGAGTCAGTTTAATTTTGAAGAAATTAAAGTTCTTATTTTATTCCTAATTTAGCTTCTGCTCTTTTTAATCGCCTATTTAATTCTTCGAATTCTCTCCGATAAACTATTCCTTCTAGTTCAGCTTCTATTCTTTTTAATCTCTCAGTAATGTTCGTTTAATTTCTTAGTATGTTCGTTTAATATTTCAGTATCTCCAATGAGTATTACTGCATGCCTATCTAATATTTTCAATATCTTTTGATGTTCTTTAGTGTCTTCGTCAAAACCTCGCTTTATCATTCCGGCTAAATCATCTAAAGTAACATTTTTCTTAATTTTTTTAGCCATCAATATTATTTTATTAAACCAACAGGTCTTGTCAAATTCAGACCGGAAAATCCGGCAGACTATTTCAAAATAAGACTTTAAATTTTACTCGCTGATGGTTTTTAATTGTTCTTTTAGACTTTGAACAATTTGTTTAAGTAGCTTTATATTGGAAACTTTCTTCTCTAATTCTATTTTAAGGGATGTAGCTGTATTCTCTAACTCTTTTGGGAATTTCTCAATATTAGTATTTAAACCAATTCCCATCACTGATAATTTAACATCTTTACCAATTACATTTTCAGTTAAAATTCCAGCTACTTTCTTCCCATTTACCCAGACATCGTTTGGTAATTTAATAAAGGGTTCTAGATTAAAATTCTCCTTAATTGTTTTTGCGCAGATAAAAGCAGCTAAAATAGTCAGAGTTTGCAAATCTTCAACATTGCTTTTGGGAAGAATGATGGAAAAATAAAGTCCGCCTTTGGGAGAAAACCAGGACGTACCTTTTCGGCCATAGCCGCCAACTTGTTCTTCGGCCACAATTACCGTCCAGGCCCCTGCTCCTCTCCTGGCCAACTCCTTGGCTTTTAGATTAGTAGAGTCTAAGATCTTATAGTTTTTAATAATCATATTGTCATTAGTCATTAGTCAAGCACTATCAAAACATCTCCGCTCTTGACAAATTGATTTTCTTTAACCTTAACTTCTTTAATTTTACCATATCCTTCAGAAATTATTTCATTTTCCATTTTCATTGAGATTAAGGTTACTAACTTTTGCCCCGGCTTGATTTCTTCACCTTTTTTAACCATGATAGCAGAAATCACTCCAGGCAAAGGGCTTTTAATTTCTTTTTCACTACTTGCTCCGGAGATAATTTCGGTTTCTTTTAAAGAAGGTTTGAAATCCTCAATAAAACTTAACTCGCCGAGTTCATTTTTAGTAAAAAAATATTCTTTATCATTAACTTTTACTTTCAACAAATTCTCTTGGGGCTCCAAAATTTCAATCTGATAAACCTTATCTCCAATTTGTATCTCGGTTTTCATAATATTTTATTCTTCAAAAATATTCATCCTGTCAGCTAACTTCCATTTATTAATCTGCGGTAACTCTAATTCTTCTTTTTTAGAATCTTGATAAATTTTAGCAACCAAACGGGCTATTTCTTTTTCGGTTATCGCCTTTTCCTCTTTCCCGGGTGTTTCCTTTTTAGGGTGAGCGGGTGGATAAAGGACGGACGGTGGATAGTAGTTTTTTAAAGTTTCAATAATCTTTTCTCTTTCAATAAAATCGGTTGATAATCTTCCGGCCAAAAAATTTTGATTTTTTAACAAAACTTTATAAAGGGGAATCAAGGTTGGCACTCCTTCAATAATATATTCTTCAAGGGCTCTTTTGGCTCTCTGAATTGTATTCATTCTATCTTTGCCAAAAATAACCAATTTTGCTAAGAGAGGGTCAAAATAAGGGACGATTTTTTGGCCCATCTGACAAAAACTGTGGATTTCAATTCCCTTTCCGCCAGGCGGAAGATACCTGCTAATTTCACCGGTTTGGGGTTGAAAATTATTTAAGGCATCTTCGGCATAAATTCTAAATTCCATTGCCCAGCCAAAAGATTTAACATGTTTTTGGTTTAGCTCTAATTTTTCTCCAGCCGCCACTCTAATCTGGAGTTCAACTAAATCGAACCCAGTAATTAATTCGGTTATTGGATGTTCCACCTGCAAACGGGGATTCATCTCCAAAAAATAAAAATTTCTATCCTGGTCAACCAAAAATTCAACCGTTCCTAAACTCTCATACCTTAAATGTTGACCCAATCTGACGGCCAGGTTTCCCATTTTTTCTCTAAGTTTTTCATCCAAAAATGGTGAAGGGGCTTCTTCAATTAATTTTTGGTGTCTTCTTTGAAGAGAACATTCCCTTTCTTTAAAATGTAAAACTTTGCCCCTACCATCACCCAAAATCTGAAACTCAATATGGCGAGGGCCAATTAACAACTTTTCAATAAAAACTTTCTGACTGTTAAAAGCGCTGGCAGTCATTCTTCTTAATTTGCGAAAACTTTCAGTTATTTCTTCTTTGTTTATCCGATGGATTTCGGTCATACCAATCCCGCCTCCACCATCTACCGCTTTTAAAAGAAAGGGTGGTTTTATCTTTTTTGCTATCTTAAAGCATTCCTTTTCATCAATCGTTCGCTGAGGGCCAGGTAACAAAGGAATGCCCACCTTCCAAGCATTTTTTTTTGCCTCAACCTTATCGCCAATTCTTCTTAAAGTTTCAGCCTGGGGACCGATAAATTTTATTCCATTTATCCGGCAGAGTTCGGCAAAATCAGCATTCTGAGAGAGGAATCCATAACCAGGATGGATGGCATCTGCTCCCGCCCGTTTTGCAATTTCAATGATTTTTCTCTGGTCAAGATATCCCCTCACTCCCTCTTCATCTAAATAATAAAATTCATCAGCTAATTTCGTTTCTAAAAATTGGTCTTCTTCCCCTTTTTGAGGACAAAGGGCAACCTGCTTAATACCCATTTCCTTGCAGGTTCTAATAATCCGAAGGGCAACTTCTCCCCGATTGGCAATTAAAATTTTATTAAACATCTGAATTTAAATAGTTAATTGGCGAAGCTCAGCCATGATTTTATCAGTGATTTTTTCTAAAATTTGTTGATACTCTAACGAATCTTCATCTAAGTTTTGGGCTAAGTTAAATTCTTCATTAAAAAATAGGGGTTTACCAATATTAATTTCAACAATTCTCTTTATTTTTAGTTTTCCCTGGGGAGGCATAAGTTCAAAAGTGCCTTTAAGGCCGGCTGGTAAAATGGGAATTCCAGTCTTTAAAAAAATTTTGGCTGTTCCCAATTTTCCGTCCTGAAGTAAACCTGAGGTTGACCTTCTGCCCTCAGGATAAAGCACTAAAACATTCCCTTTTTTTAAAACTTTAATTGCTTCCTTTAAAACCTTCTCTCGCGACTCATCACTCGTTCTATCTAAAGGAATGACTCCGGAAACAAAATAGAGGGCCCGGATTAACCATTTCATTATTCCTTTCCAGCCATCAGTCTGGCCAATAAAATGGAATCTTCTGGGAACACAAAGATAGCTATCTACTATTATATCAAGATAACTGAGGTGGTTGGAAACTAAAATAAAAGAACCTTTAGGAATATTTTCTAAACCCCGAACTTCTTTTATCAACAGCCAATTAACAATTGGCTTCAAAAAAATTTTACAGAACCAAGAAGCAATCTTATTCATGTGATTTCCTTAACAATCTCGTCTATTATTTCTTGACAACTTTTTATTTCCGAAATGTCAGCAGCAGATAAACCGGCTAAAAGAGGGATGTTTTCAATATTTCCAGAAATAGGATTGGCTCCAGCAATCCTTTCCGCTTTAATTTCTTCTGGAAAGGCGCCTCTTTCTTCCAATTTTTTCATTTCCTCTGAGAACTGATTTTTAATCACTCTCAAGGGATGACCGGTAAAGCGGCAGACAACTGTGATGTCATCAGCAGTGGCTTCTAAAATTTTCTTTTTATAATTCTCATGAATCTGACATTCTTTTGAAGCCAAAAAACGGGTTCCCATTTGAATCCCATCAGCGCCTAATAAAAAAGCAGCTTTGGCAGTTTTACCATCATAAATTCCACCAGCGGCAATCAGAGGAATTTTTTTTAACATTTTTTTTGTCTGAGAAATTAAACAGAAGGTCGTGTTTTCCCCAATATGGCCGCCCGATTCCAAACCTTCAACCACCACCGCCTCTGCTCCATTATCTTCCATTTTTTTGGCTAATCTTGGCGAGGGAACAACCGGAATAATTTTAATTCCGGCTGCCTGGAAATAAGAAAATAAAGGAAGGGGATTACCGCCGCCAGTAAAAACAATCGGAACTTGCTCTTTAATTATTAATCTAACCAATTCCTCAATTTTTGGATTTTGGATAAAAAGGTTAACGGCAAAAGGATTTTTTGTCAATTCTTTAGTTCTTTTAATTTCTTTTTCCAGCCAGCTGGCAGGCATTAATCCCGAACCAATGGTGCCCAAACCGCCAGCATTGGAAACCGCTGAAACCAATTGACTTTCGGAAATCCCGGCCATTCCCCCCTGAATTATGGGATATTTAATTCCTAAAAGCTTAACTAAAGGATTTTCTCTGAACATATTTTTAATTAAAAATATTAATCTCTCTTCCCAACTTTTTTCTTTTGGCTAATTTATAGACTAAATTAGCGGTATAAAGATCCTGAATTGCCAGACCAGTGGAATCAAAAATAGTAACGTCTTTTTCATTTTCTCGGCCCGGTTTTTTTCCAGCAACAATTTCTCCCAATTGGCCATAAATATCTTTTTGAGAAATTACTCCTTTAGCTAATGGCACATTGATTTCTCCTGAATGACTGGCCTGCTCCCAACAATCAACAACAATTCTTGCTTTCTTTAAAATTTCAGGTTCTAACTCTTCTTTTCCTTGGGCATCCGCGCCAACAGCGTTAATATGGGTGCCAGGGAGAATCCATTCTTTTTTAACTATTGGCTCTCTGACCGGAGTAGTAGTGGAAACGATTTCTTTCTGGCAAACCTCTTTGAGATTTCCTTTCTTGATTTTGATTTTTTCTTTTGCTAAAATTTTAGCTAAATTTTCAATTGCTTCATCCCTGATATCGCAAACAACAATTTCTTTCAATTTTTTCACTTTTGATATGGCTAAAATTTGAAATAGAGCCTGAACGCCGGCTCCAACTATTCCCAAGGATTTGGCTTCTTTTTTGGCTAGATATTTTGTTGCCACCGCTCCTCCAGCTCCTGTTCTTAAGGCAGTAATATAAGTTCCGTCCATTAAAGCCAGAGGTAGCCCGGTTTTTGGATCGTTTAAAATAATCACCGCCATCACTGTTTTGAGTCCTCTTTTTGGATTTTCTGGATGAACATTGACCAATTTTGTCCCAGCCATTTCTAAAATTTCTGAATAAGAGGGCATAATCCTTAAATCGCCATTAAATTTTTTAAAGTCTAAATAGAGTTTTGCCGGCATTTGGATATGACCCTTGCCATAATCGAAAAATGCCTGCTCGATCACTTTTATTACCCTTGAGATTTTTTCTAAAGGTAAAATTTTTTGAACCTCTTTTTGAGTTAAAATTAACATAGAATTTTTACCCCATTACAATCTCAACCACAGCCAAGGTAATACCTCTTCTCAAAGGCGGAGCCAACTTTCGTCTCTGAAAATGGTATTACCACTTTCTTAATCAAGACTGTAACGGGGTTTACTTTTTGTATTTTTCTCTAAATTCTTTTTTTAAGATTATTACCACCGAAAACCTAGCCTCACATTTTAAATCTTCCCCAACTAAGGCCCGTCCTCTAACTCTGGCAATTTTTGTAGAATTGGTGGGATAAATCCCTAAAACTTCGGCTTTTAAAATTATTTTATCTCCGGGAAAAATCGGTTTGAGAAATTGGCAACTTCTGACATCATAAGCTAAAAAATGATAGTTTTGATGGTTTTCAACTTTTTTTCTTAAAAGAATTGTTGAAAGCTGAGCCAGAGCCTCAACCACCAAAACACCGGGCATAATCTTAAAATCAACAAAGTGGCCTTTAAAATAATAATCATCTTCTGAGGTTTGGTAAAAACCGGAAATGCTATTTTCAGCAATTTCCTCCACCCTATCCACAAACAAAAAAGGGTTCTCATAAGGAATAATCTTTTTAATCTCCTCATTAGTTAAAAGCATAATGTATGTAAGGAGGCCGCCTAGGCGGAAGGGTGACGGCCGAGCTGTAGTCTTTATGAGTATTATACTCTATTATAGTCAAAACCTCCTTCAATTTCAAGTTGACTTAACAACAAGATGTCAAACATCTTGCTCTCTTGG
>JASEJL010000022.1:0-1754 GCA_030016465.1 Patescibacteria group bacterium
GCCGTAAACCGCTCCTTGGATAGTCCCGGGAATACCAGCTGCCCACTCTAGGCCTGGCGAAGAAAACTTCATTGTTTTCTTTTTTACCTTTGCCTCGCCCCACTCCGCACGACGGCGCTTGGTTTTTAAAACATAGAAAGAAAGCGGTTGGCCGAATTTTATAACTAAACCATTAAAGCCTTTATCTGAAACCAAAATATTGCTTCCTTCTCCCAAAATAAAAAATGGTAACTTATTTTCCTTTGCCCATTTTATGGCTTTAATAATTTCTTCTTTTGTTTTGGCTATGAAAAAATATTTCGCTGGCCCGCCAATACGAAAAGTAGTGTAATTTTTCAGCAAAACATTCTTTTTAACTCCTGGTAATAATTTTTTAATCCCCATAATTGTATTTTAACACAGTTTTGATATACTAAAATTGCCGGGATGATAGCACTCACTAAAGACCTAGAATTGGAGTTAACTATCCCGGCTTTTTATTTTTTTAAAAAGCAAACAACCTCGCTCGAGGGAGGTTGTTCGCCGACCAAGAATAGAGTTCTTTGATTTCTCAAAGAATTCGCACTCACTAACCAGATATTAGCAAATTCAAAAGCAAATGTCAACTCCTAGTCTTTTATAAGTCCATTTTTAAGGCAAATGACCTGAAATTTGTCTTGAAAACAAAAGTGAGAATCGTCATAATTGAAGTGTATGAAAATAATTATGGACGACTCTCACATAATCAATATTACACAAATCAAAGAATTTTTGAAGCTTAACAATAGTATTAAATTTAAAATTATTTCTCGTATGTTATCAAATGTGGTTTGACTGAACTTGAAAGGAAATATCCTGATGGAAGGGCTTATTTAACTTATTTACTTCAATCTAAACACAGTATTCCTTTTAACGTTTGTCCGAAGTTTAAAGCCTGGTACAGTGGAAAGGGATTTCAGGCAAAGTCTAGCTATAATAGTGAACCAGTTTTAGTATTTACTGTTTTTTTAAGGGTGTTACCAATGTCTGAAAGGTCAACCTTTACTAACATTTTTAATCAATTCAATGAATTCTTTTGAATTTAAAGAACTTGCTCCTACTAATACCCCATTCATTCTGGCTTCATAAATAAACTCTCTAACATTTTTACTATTTACGCTTCCTCCATATAAAATTTTAATTTTTCGAGCCGAGGATTTACCTAAAAGTTTATTTAAAATCTTTTTGATATAAAAAGTTCCTTCCATTGTCTCTTTTGGAGTCGCGACGGCACCTCCCGGAGTTGTACTTATTGCCCAAATTGGCTCATAAGCAATAACTAAATTTTCTAAATTTATTTTCTTTAAATTCGAGAGGTCTTTCTCTAATTGAGTTCGGATTTCTTCAATATCCTCCTTTGATTCTCTGCTTTTATCTCCCACACAAAGAATTGGTTTTAGACCCATTTTAAGGGCGGCTTTTAATTTTTTATTTATCATCTCATCTGTCTCATTAAAATATCTCCGCCTCTCGGAATGACCAATAATGACATACTCCACGCCTACATCTTTTAACATTGCCGGTGAAACTTCACCGGTAAAAGCTCCCCTTTCCTCCCAAAAACAATCTTGAGCGCCAAGCTTTATCACTTTATGACTATATGGTTTTATGGCTAATAAATATGGAAATGGCGGGCAAATTACGACTTCCGTACCTCTGATATTTTTTATTCCTTTTTTTACTAAATTAAAAAGCTGCTTAACTTCTTTTAGCATCACTGGATTCATCTTCCAATT
>JASEJL010000022.1:1854-8071 GCA_030016465.1 Patescibacteria group bacterium
AGCTTTAACTCTGGCATAATTTTGAGAATTTAAGAACAAATTTACTCATGGTGACATTCATTATGTATAAATGCCGTGGGTCCCAATATCTAAAAATAAAACCTCGTCGTTATCGAGGAAAATAAATTTGATTCTATAATAATAATCTATCCAAAATACCCAACATTCTTTTTCTTTGCCGAATAAGGGATGTGTTCTTAATCGTGGGTCAAAAGCATTTGCTTCAAAAATTTTAATTTTCAAAACAGCTTTTCTCTGAATCCTAGGATGAAGTCTTCTAAAAGATCTTTTATAGCGAGAGGAAAGCTCAATGCTTGTAATTCTCATATAACTTTGGATACTCTCTCTTAAGAAAATTCTCTAAAGATTCAATCTTTCCTTCTTTTTTCTCTTTTAAACCTTCCTTGACAATCTCATCGATATATTCTCTTTCCATTTCATACTTTAAGAATTTTTTATATTCTTCTAAATCTAAAATCACCAGGCCTTTTTTGCCAACCATTCCTCTTGAAATTACTATTGAATTTTTATTCCCTTTATTAGCCATGGAAATATTAGTATATTTTACCTTTTTCCAAACATTAAGTCAATGCGAGAGAACACTTTATCTCTGTCTCTTGTGGCAGCGATCGCTTCTACAAGAGACATTTGGGTTATATACTCATGGTGACAGGCACCTTTTGCCTAATAAATCAGCACTTTTTTTTATTGTTATTTGATTTCCTAAATTTTCTCAAAAAAAAACCGTTCTTGTAATTTTATTACCAAGGATAACGTCTGTCTCCAAAGGGTAAAATCTGTCCAATATCATCATTACATATACTTTGAGGACACCCGTCTTTTCTAGGACAGTTAACCCAGCTGTCGTTTATACGATTTGGACCCATTGAATAGAGACCGGTGAACATCCTCCGCAACATATATTATCATTGTCATCATAGCAGTAATAATTACCCCAAACATCTTTTTCTAGAGCTGACCGAGCAGCTTCTTGAATAAGATCTGCCTCAATCAAAGTATCGATTACCCTCTTCCACGTCTCATTGCAAGGATTACTACAAGCAGAACAAAGATCTCCGCGAGGCGGCAATTCTCCATAAATTTCCCGATAAGCCTGCATTGCTCTGATTATCTGACCAATTTCTGCTGTCACCTTTCCTACTTTCGCCTTCTCAACCGCTCCCTTCAAACTCACCAAAACAATACTGGCCAAAAGCCCAATCATTGCAATCACCACCAAAAGCTCAATTAGGGTAAACCCGGTTAGAAATTTATGATTTTTCATTTTCCTCCTCATAAATTTTTGCCAAAAGTATCGTGCTATGTAGCAATGAACTTTTGTCTGAAATTTATTTTGGGTTTTTGATCTTTAATGTTACTTTATGTGTTATGTGTTACTGTTTTCTCAAATACTCAGCGGCTTTTTCAGGTGTAATGGTTGATATTTCCATTCTAGTGCCAATTTCAAAACCAGCCCAGATTCCAGTTTTTGGCAAAATTGTAAAATGCCAGTGATAGAAGGGGTATTCTTTCCCATCGCAAGGAGCAGTGTGTAAATAAAAGTTATAGGGAGGGTCATTGAGGGCTTTGTAAAGTTTGTTGAGGACGGTTTTGAAAGCCTCAGCCAACTGCCATTTTTCTTTTTCGGTTATCCTTTCAAAATAAGAAAGGTGTTTTTTGGGAGAAATAATCACCTCAAAAGCTGCTTTGGAAGCGAAAGGACAGATGGCTAAAAAATCTTTGTTTTCAAAAACAATTCTTTTTTTGACCTTTCTCTCCCAATTATTCATCTGACAATAAAGACATTTTCGGTTTTGTTTAAAATACTTTTCTGAATTGATTAGAGCTTTTTGTAAATCAATATCAATTAAAGGGCTGGTAATGATTTGGGAGTGAGGATGGGGCTGGGAGGCACCCGCTTCCTGCCCCTGGTTGTGAAAAATTGAAACATAATTAACAAATCTTTTTTTCATTAATTCTAAGTACCTTTCCTGATAACTATCAATGACTTCTTTAACGTTTTCCACTGGTAATAAAGCTAAGGATTTCTCGTGGTCTCTGGTAATCACCAATTCACAAAAACCAACGGCATTCATTGTTTGGTATAAATTGCCTTCCATCTTCTTTTCCCATTTTAGGCGCTGAGGCTTCGCCTCATCTCCCAGCGGCAAAAAGGCCGGAAATTTATTAGGAATAACAATAGTATTGGGATAGATTAAAACAGGTTTTTCTCGAGTTTCTAGATTACAAAAGGGACATTTCTTTTTTGGAATCTTAATTTCAATTCTTCTCTCTCTTTTAAACATCTCTGGCCTCTTGGCACGACCTGTGGCAATAACCACCCAATCTTTGCTGGCTAGGTCAAAGCGTAACTCCGATGGAAATTTTACCCTGTTAAATAATTTCGCCTTTGACGACATTCCCGCTTTGCGGGATTTAATAGGATGAATTTTTTTAAGTTTTTTAGCCATATATGCCTTTTATCAAATTCCATCTTATTTTTAGCAAATCAATGGCCATATTGACTATCCATTTTGGTTTCACCTTGCTTTCGGGGTCATTTCTCCAATAAACCGGAATTTCTTTTATTTTATAACCCATTTTTCTGGCAATGATTAAAATTTCCGGGTCAAAAGCAAAACGATTAATTTTACATTTTGGAAAAACTTTCTCCACCACTTCTTTTTTGAAACATTTAAAACCGCATTGGGTGTCTTCAATTCTCCAAAGACCAACAATAATTTTTCGATATAATTTAAATCCTTCACCCAAAACGATATGACGGAACCAGGGCTGAGGTGGATCCAAAACCGCTCCTTTTATATCTCTGGAACCAATAACTATATCGTAATTTTTTTTAAACCAAGGCCACATTTTTTCTATTTGATCAATCGCAGTTGAATTATCGGCATCAGTAAATAACCTATAATCACCTTGAGCTTCTAACATTCCTTGTCTAACCACTGCGCCCTTGCCTTGATTTATTTTATTGTCAATTAACTTTAGATTCCTAATTACAGAGGACATTCCTCTGACAGTTTCGGCTGTCAAATCTTTTGAACCATCATTAACCACAATGATTTCATAATCATAATTTTGCTTTTTCAAATATTTATCAATCTCTTTTAAGGTTTTTGGTAAGCGTTTTTCTTCATTGTAAGCCGGAATGATAACCGATAAATACATTTTTTATTTTTTTATTAAACTTAATTGATTTTTTTTGACTTCTTCAGTAATATATTTTTTTAATTTTTTGCACACATATGCAAAATTTTCTAAAAGAAAATTTTGCTTATGTTCAAACTTCCCAATTTCTTCTTCTTTAAATCGTAGCAATTTTGATAAAGCTAGTAAAGATTCATTTTTTCTCCGTTCTTGGATTTTTATTTTTATTCGATATGAATTTGTTAAAAACAACTAATTTGAATTAATAGAAATCTATATTTTTGTCAATATTCGGCAGTCATTTTTTGTTACAGCTATTGTGTGTTCAAAATGGCAGGATAAAGAACCGTCAAGAGTCTTATAGCCAAAGCCGTCCTCGGATTTTTTCAATTTCCAATCGCCTACTGTTACCATGGGTTCTAAACAAAAAACCATGTTTTCTTTAATTTTTGGTCCGGTATGTCTTTCTCCGTAATTTAAAATTTTTGGCTCTCCATGTAATTCTTTACCAATTCCATGACCACAGAGATCTCTAACAACATTAAAGCCCTGACTTTCAACATATCTTTGGATAGTGTTTCCAATATCGCCAAAAGTATTTCCCGGTCTAACTTTTTTTAATCCTCTTTTTAAAGCTTTCTTTGTCACTCTAATTAACCTTAAAGCCTCCGGATTAAAAGTTACAGGGGGTCGCCCCCTGTAAGTTTTTGTAACAGGGAGGGTAATTGCCATATCGGTGTGAAAACCCTTATAAAAAATTCCTAAATCAAGAGAGATAATATCGCCTTCCTTTAAAACCCTATCTGAAGGTACGACATGAACAATCTCCTCATTGATTGAAGTACAAAGACAAGCTGGGAACCCCTCATATCCTTTAAAAGAACATTTTCCACCAAATTTTAAAATCAAACTCTCAGCGAGCCTGTCTAATTCTTTAGTGGTAATTCCCGGCTTAACTTTCTTTTCTAACTCTTTCATAATTTTAGCCAAGATTTTACCACCTTCTGCCATTATTTGAATTTCAGCTGGTGATTTAATAGAAATCATTTTATAGCATAATTTCTACGACCGTAGAAAATGTAATATAGTTTATTTCAGGACTTTTAAAATATTTTTGAAAACAACTGCTGGAGGTGGAGAACCATTAATTTTATAAACTTTTAATTTCTTTTTTTTAAAATAATTAAGCAAAGGGAGGGTTCTCTCTCGATATTCTTTTAATCTAACTTTAATAGTTTCTGGATCATCCAATCCTTTTCTTTTGACTAATTTTGAACCATCAAGAGGACATTTCTTTAAATTAACTGTTTCTTTTGTCCAAAGAATTGGGTGACGCATTAATTGGCAAATTCTTCGCTGACTATTTCTTTTAATTGTTTCTTGAGGAGTAATTTCCAGTAAAATTATTTTGATATTTCTTGTTCCATATATTTTTTTTAAAAGAGGGATTACTCGTTCTCCTTCGTAAAGACTTCTGGGAGAACCAGATAAAACTAAATTTTTGCCTTCTTTGAATAGTTCTTTAATTTTTTCTTGAACCAAATAAGTTGTGAAAGGAGGTTCAAACAATTTTCCTCTTTTCCATAATTCTTTCTGTTTAGCAAAATAATATTTTTTCCCTTCCACTAAAACAAATTCATTTTTCTTTGCTTCATTTATTTTTTTTTCAATAATTCCTGATGTTTCAAGATAAAAAAGATCAAACTTTTCACTTAGAAGAATAGCCTGAATTCCCTTTCCCGCGCCTGGCGGGCCCATAACAATAATAACTTTTGACTTTTGACGAGGAGTTCGTCCAAAAGACGGGAAAGTGGAAGGGGAATATGTAGTTTTAACTTTTGACTTGTTAAAAGGTTTCATATTCTCGCATTTGTAATTGAGCTTTAATTTGACGCATAGTTTCTAAAACAACCGAAACGACAATCAATAAAGATGTTCCTCCAATCAAGAATCGGAAAACCATTACCCCGGTAATAGCTCCAATAATGGAAGGAAGAATGGCAATTGTCCCCAAAAAAAGGGCGCCAATTAATAAGACCCGATTTAAAATGTAATACATAAAACTGGCTGTGTTTTCTCCTGGTCTAATTCCCGGTATAAAACCGCCCATTTTTTGCAAATTGGTGGCAATGGTTTTCGGGTCAAAAGTGACGGCAGTATAAAAGTAGGTAAAAAGAACAACCAAAATAAAGTATAAAACACCATGAACCCAAGGGTTGGCAAACCAAACTTTAATACTTTGAGCAATGGAACCCACTATCCCGCCAACTCCAACAAAAAAATTAGCAATCATACTCGGAAAAAGCATAATTGATAAGGCAAAGATTATAGGGATCACTCCGGCCGGATTAACATTTAAGGGTAAATAAGTTGAAACACCGCCATACATTTTCATTCCCCTTATTCTTTTGGCATAGGAAATCGGAATATTTCTTCTGCCTTCGTTAATTAAAACTACGCCAGCAATAATTAACAAAGCCATGCCGAAAAAAAGTAAATAAGTCGGAATTTTGGCTGGGTCCCAGGTAATCAATATTTGACGGATATCCATTGGCAGACGAGTCACAATCCCGGCAAAAATTAAAATAGAAATTCCATTGCCAATTCCTTTTTCTGAAATTAACTCACCCAGCCACATCAAAAAGACGCAGGCAGCAGTAACGGTTAAAATTGAAGTAAAAACTAAGATTGGAGAAAGAGGACCAATTACTTGCTGACGTTGCAATAGAGTAAGCATACCGTAACTCTGAAGTATAGCAAAAGGAACGGTCAGGATTCTGCAATACTGATTGAATTTTTGACGACCGGCTTCGCCTTCTTCTTTATATAATTTTTCTAATTGGGGAAAAATCATGGTTAATAATTGCATAACAATGGTAGCGGTAATATAAGGTCCTACTCCTAACATAGCAATGGAAAGATTTTCTAGGGCGCCGCCGGTAAATATATTTAAAAGACCGAACATTTGAAATTGCCTAAAGAAACCTCTTAAATTTTCAATGTCAATTCCGGGTATAGGAATATTAGCCATTATTCGGAAAATGATAAGAAT
>JASEJL010000022.1:8171-10017 GCA_030016465.1 Patescibacteria group bacterium
TTGGAAATTAAACAATTTTCAACGGTTAAAGGTTTGCTAAGCTTTCCTTTACCCAAAATTTTAACTCGGGGTAATCTCCCTTTTATTCTACGAACTAATTTTTTTTCCAGCAAGACCTTGGGAGTTACCACCTCGCCAGCTTGAAATTTTTTTTCTAAAGTTTCGATATTAACAATAGCTGGTTTTAATTTCGCTTGCTTAAATTTATAGCCTCTTAACTTAGGATATTTTTTAATTAATTCTCGGATAACCGGTTTCAGTCTTCTTCCAGCCCTGGCTTTCTGACCCTTTATTCCCCGTCCAGAATAGGTGCCTTTTTTACCTCCACGTCCAACTCTTTTTCTTTTTTTTCTTTTATGGATTGGTTTTAGTTCCTGAAGTTGCATATATCGAACCCTACGAAGCAGGGTGAGATGAGATTTCAACGACCTTTAATTTTTTTAAGGCTTTAATAGTGGCTCTGGCATTATTTAGTTTATTACCGGTTCTTCCCAAAATCTTTGAAGATATATTCTTTATTCCGGCTAATTGACAAATAACTCTTACTGTTCCACCAGCCACCAGTCCTCGACCTTTTCTTTGGGGCCTAAGCAAAACCTGGGCTGGTCCAAATTTTGCCTGAACTTCATGAGGAATGGAGTCCTGAATTATTGGAACTTCAATCAGATTTCTTTTTGATTGAAAGGTGGCTTTTTCTATTGCCTGGGCAACATCCAATCCTGACGCTACTCCTACCCCAACTTTTCCGGCTTTATTTCCGGTAATAATTACTGCCCGAAACCTCAATTTTTTTCCACCGGCCCGAGTATGAGCCACTCTGGCCAAATCCAATAACTTGGACTCAAATTCTTCTCTAGGTTTTTCTTCTTTTATTGATTTTTCTCTTGGCATAGTTAGATTTAAGATTAAAGTTAATTTTTTCGACTTAAATAACTTAAATCTTTAATCTAAAACTTAAGTCCTCCTTCCCTGGCTCCCTCAGCTACTGCTTTTACTCTGCCATGGTATTTATATCCTCCCCGATCAAATACAACTCTTTCAATTTTCTTTTCAATGGCTTTTTTAGCTATTAGTTTCCCTACTTCCTTAGCTTTATCTATTTTTGATTTCAATTTTTTTGATTTTTTAAACTCTAAGTCACTAGCCGAAACCAATGTTTTGCCCTCTTCATCGTCAATCAACTGGGTATAAATATGTTTGGCTGAACGAAAAACATAAAGCCGGGGAATCTTGGCTGTACCTTTTATCTTTGCTCTTATTCTTTGATGTCGCCCTAATCTTTTTTGTTGTCTTTTTAGCATATAGTATTATTTTATTTCGTTGCTCCTACTTTCTTTCCCGCTTTTCTTCTAATTTGCTCACCCAGATATTTTATCCCTTTTCCCTTGTATGGCTCGGCTGGCTTTGCTTTCCTTATTTTGGCGGCAGTCTGGGAAACTTTTTCAAAGTCAGGACCAGAAACAGTAATAATATTTTTTTCTACGGAAAATTTTATATTTTCTGGGGCTTTTATTTTAACAAGATGGGTAAAACCAACAAATAATTCTAAATCGTTTCCCACCACCTGAGCTTTAAAACCCAGACCTTCTATTTCTAATTTTTTTTCAAATCCCTCAGTTACTCCTTTTACCATATTCCAAATCAGACTTCGAGATAAACCCCAAAAAGCTTTTGTTTTTTTAGTTTCAATTTGAGGAATAGTAAAAATTTTGTTTTCCTTTACTTCAACTTTAATTTCAGGTCGAATTTCTTTTGAAAGTTCGCCTTTCGGACCTTTAATTGTAACTTGCTGACCTTCTATTTTTACTTCCACCCCTTCCGGTATTAAAATTGGTTTTTTGCCTAT
>JASEJL010000022.1:10117-11584 GCA_030016465.1 Patescibacteria group bacterium
ACTTCACAAATTATTTCCCCTCCCAGCTTCTGTTTTCTGGCTTCTTTATCGGTCATTAAACCCTTTGAAGTGGAAATAATTGCCATTCCATAGCCGCTTTTAACTCTTTTTATTTTTCTCCGGCTAGAATAAATTCTTTGACCGAGTTTTGATATCCTTTTTAATCCGGAAATTGCCGGTAGATTATCAGTATATTTTAAAGTAATCTCAATAAATCTTTTTGATCTTTTTCTCTTTTTTTCAACTTTTTCAATAAAACCTTCTTTTTCCAAAATCTTAACTATCCCATATTTTAAATTGGAAAAGGGAACCCTGACCGTGGCATGTTTCACGATTAAGGCATTACGTATTGCAGTTAACATATCAGAAATAGGGTCCATAGAAAATAAAGATAACTATGACTTTTGACTATGACAAAAGTATCATTGTCATTGGTCATTGTCAAGTTTTACCATGATGATTTTTTTACTCCAGGAATTAAACCCTGATTAGCCATTTCTCGAAAACAAATCCTACATAAATCAAACTTTCTCATATATCCTCTTTTCCTGCCACAACGAAAACAGCGCCGGACAACTCGACTTTTATACTTTGGTTTTTTTAACGATTTGGCAATTTGTGCTTTGGTAGCCATAGTTCAGCTTCTTAGTTTCTTAGGTTTTAGGAAGAGAAAAATTCCTAAAAAGCTAGAAAGCTAACACCTAAGAAGCTGTCTTGATTGGAAATCCCATCAACCTCAGTAATTCTATTCCCTCTTCCCTGGTTTTTGCTGTCGTTACAATTGTTATTTCTAGGCCAAAAATATTTTTGGCCTTTTCTGGTAAAATTTCCGGAAAAACAATGTGTTCCCGAAGACCGATAGTCAAATTTCCTTTTTTGTCAAAAGAGGAAATTTCTATCCCCCGAAAATCCCGCACTCTGGGAAGGGCAATGTGAATTAATCTTTCCAAAAAATCAGACATTTTTCTCCCTCGCAAAGTAACAGTAGCGCCAATGGCTTGACCCTTTCTTAGTTTAAAGCCGGAAATTGATTTTTTTGCCTTCTTTAAAACCGGTCTCTGGCCGGAAATTAAGCTCAGGTCCTGCAAAACAGTATCTTGAATCTTCTTTTGTTCTTCAGAAGTTTTTCCAGAAACCTGTCTTCCAAAACCAGTATTAATTACCACTTTTTCAATTTTAGGCACAGCCATCTTATTCCGATAGCCAAACCTTTCCATCATTGCTGGTATAACTTCTTTTTGATATTTATCCTTTAATCGAAGCATAATATGACGTATGACTATGACTTATGACAATGATAAATAGATTGTTATCGGTCATCATCATCGGTCATCGTCATCAGTCATTGTCATCGTTAAATTTCTCCTCCGCATTTCTTGCATATTCTGTATTTTTTTTCGTCTTCTGTCAAATTGTATCCTACTCTCGTGGGTTTGCCGCATTTAGGACAAATTAGTTTGGCATTTG
>JASEJL010000023.1 GCA_030016465.1 Patescibacteria group bacterium
ACCTTTATTTTTATCCAATTTAGCATCAATAAAATTCATTTTGGCAATTTTTTTTCTATATTTCTTAAGGAAGTTTTTGAAACTGGCAAAAATATTTAACATTAAAAAAGTAATTCTCAAGCAAAGGAGTCCTTCCTGAGGTTGTGGGCAAATTTATGATGGAACTTTTTCTGACAAAATTATCAAGAGAGATAATGTTACAACCACTTTATTGAAACGCAATAAAATCGAAGTTACATCAGAGGAAAATTTATAAAATTCCTATTGTATTAACCAGAAAATGATAAGAGAAGAAATTAAAAAATTAATAGAAAAAGCAGTGAAAGACCTTTATAAAAAAGAGATTGAAGTTGAAATAGAACGGCCAGCAAAGGCCACCTACGGCGATTATTCCACCAATATAGCAATGATATTTAAAAAGAATCCTCAGGAAATTGCGAGTATAATAAAATCAGATATTTTAGAAAAAATAAAGGTAAAAAATGGATTCATCAATTTTTTTCTTTCTAAAGAATATTTACAAAAGCAAGTCGATGAAATTTTAAAACAAGGTGAGAAATTTGGCCAATTAAATATTGGGAAAAAGATAAAGACTCAGGTTGAATTTATTTCAGCTAATCCTACCGGACCATTACATATTGGCAATGGCCGGGGAGCTTTTTTTGGCGACACCCTGGCTAATATTTTAAAAAAAACTGGTTATAAAGTTACCCGAGAATATTATATTAATGATGCCAAAAATAGTAATCAAATTAGAGAGCTAGGAAAAACAGCCTTGCGAAAGGGAATAACCTACTTAACAAAGAATTTAGAATTTAAAATTAAAAATTTAGAAGCAAAATTAAAAAAGATATCTGATGAAGGCGAGGCTGGTTATTTGTTGGCTCAGAACGTTCAAAAAGATATTAAAGATTTTATTGAAAAAAGATTAAAAATTAAATTTGATAATTGGATTTCGGAAGAAGATTTGTATAAAAAAAACAAAATAGATAAAATTTTTAATTGGTTAAAAGATAGAGATTTAATTTATCAAAAAGCTGGCGCTTGGTGGATTAAAACTTCGGAATTTGGCGATTCTCAAGATTGGGTGATAATTAGAACCCCCCACCAAAATTCGCTAGAGAACAAAGGTGGCGAGCCGACTTATTTACTTTCTGACATTGCTTATCACAAAGATAAATTTGATAGAGGTTTTCAAAAAATTATTGATATCTGGGGAGCTGACCACCAGGGACACGTTTCAAAAATCAAAGCGGTTGCTAAAATGCTGGGTTATAAAGGAGATTTGAATATTCTGATTTCTCAGGTAGTCAGGTTTAAAAAAGGAAAAATTTCCAAAAGAAAAAGTCAAATTATTACCCTTGAAGATTTAATCAACGAAGTTGGGCTTGATGTGGCCAGATTTTTATATTTAACAAAGTCATTAAATACCCAGATGGAATTTGATTTGGAATTGGCTAAAGAACAGTCAGAAAAAAACCCTGTGTTTTATGTCCAATATGCCCATGCCAGGATTTGTAGTATTCTTAGAAAGGCACCGTCTAAAAATTATTGGAGTCGGACTTCGATAGATTATTCATTATTAAATCATCCAAGTGAATTGGGGCTAATTAAACAATTAATTCGTTTCCCAGAGATTGTTGAAGATACGGCTAAAGATTATCAAATTCAGAGATTGCCACAATATGCAATAGATTTGGCTACTATTTTTCACCAATTTTATCGAGATTGTAAAGTTTTGACTAAAGACAAAAATCTAAGAGAAGCCCGTTTAGCTTTAATCTTAGCCACTAAAATAATTCTTAAAAACACTTTAAATTTAATGGGCATTTCTGCCCCAAAAAGAATGTGATATATGACACTTAATTTTCCAAAAATTGAAAAGAAAATTTTAAAATTCTGACAGAAAAACAAAATTGAGAAGTTAAAATATACAGTACTTTTACAATTTTAAGCCTAAAAAGTAGTGACTTTTAGTCAAAATGAAGCGCACATAGGCATTCGGCCGCCCTGGACACCGCCAGATGATCAAAAGAGAATTATGAGTCCATACGAGGCAATAAAAGCAGGTGTCAATGGTCTTGTAATCGGTCGGCCGATCAGAAAACCTCCTGAAGGTATGACCAGAGAAGAAGTAGTAACGAAGATTCAGAAAAAATATTGAAAGAGCATTATCTGAAATGTGAAAATCAATTGGTGGCAGAGAGATTTTATCTTCCTGCCACCGAAAATTTTTGAAAGGAGGAAAAGATGATAATGGAAAAAGAAACGGCAAAAGAAGAAGTAGCCAAGATTCTTTTAACAACAAAAATAGTAAGTTTTGGAGTTTATAAATGGCAATCGGGAATTTTGGCACCTATCTACTGCGACCATCGAGAATTACTTTCTTTTCCAAAAGAAAGAGAGAGGATAATCGATATTTTCGAGGAGACCATTAAACAGGCATGGCCTAACGTAGAAGTTATCGCTGGAGTTGCCATGGCTGGTATTCCTTGGGCCATACTCGTGGCTGATCGACTTAAACTTCCTTTCATCTATATCCGTAAAGAGAGAAAAAATCATGGAAAAGAAAAAAGAATCGAAGGTCGATTACCTCTGGGAATCCAGAGGATTGGGATAATAGAAGATTTGATAAGTACGGGACAAAGCTTAATGAGCGCAGCTATAGCCATAAGAGAAGAAACCGGAGCCGTCAATATTAAGGGAGGATCTATATTTACTTATGAACTATCAGAAGCTCAAGAAAGATTTGACAAAGAGCGCATAGAGGTGTTTAGCCTAAGTAATATTACTACTTTAGTAAAAACCGCTGTTAAAACAGGTTATCTAACAAAGAGGGAAGCGAAAAGTGTGGAACAATGGAGAGATGACCCATGGGGTGGGGCATCGAAAAAAAAGACTAGATATGCAAAAAAATATAGTGGTCGCTGAGCCGAAGGCTCAGCGACTTTTTATTGCATATCACCTCCCGAAGGTGATAAAGTAACTTGGCAAAGGTTTTGGTAAGGAATAAAATCATAGTAAGGAATTAAAATTAAGTAAGATTTCAAATTTATGACTTACCAAACGACAATTACTAGAAAGGGTCAAATTACAATTCCCAAAGAGATTAGGAAAATTTTGAAATTGAAGGAAGGAAAAAAATTGGAATTAGAAATAGAAAAAGAAAAAAGAAAAGTGAGAATAAAGCCTACTCGCGATTTTTTAGAATTCGCTAAAAAAATTAAGGTTAAAAAGAAAGTTGATCCGGTAAAAGTTAGGGAATATATGGAAAAATTTTATGTCAGAATTTAGATATTTTTTAGATTCCAATATATTTTTGAGACCAATTGTAAAAGATAATCCTGAAAAAGTAAGAGATTGTGAGAGATTATTTGAGAAAATAGAAAGAGGGGAAATTAAAGCCTTTACTTCTAATTTGATTTTGGCAGAAATAATTTGGGTTGGGATTGGATTCTATAAAATTAAAAAAAAGAGATTTAATAGAGGCGATAGGGGGAATTTTAGATTTCAAAAATTTAAAGATAATAGATGATTTTGATTTTAGAAAAGCGATTGAAATTTATGAAAAATATCCTGTCAAATTCATTGATGCTTTAATTGCTTCTAATTCCAAAATTTTTAAAAAAGAGCTCACGATAGTTTCTTATGATAAAGATTTTGATAAATTAGATGTCAGAAGAAAAGAACCAAAAAAGGTCTTAAAAGAAATTTAGAGTACCAGAAAGATTTGAATTTTTTAGTCAAAATTATACAATGAAAAGAAAAAGAAAGGGTAAAAATTTATGAACGCCAACCCACTCACCACTCGTCAAGGTAAAAATATGAATTTAACTTTTACTAAAATTGAGAAAAAAATATTGAAGTTCTGGAAAGATAATCAAATTTTTGAAAAGTCAATTGAGCAAAGAAAAAAGGCTCAAAATTTTATATTTTATGAAGGGCCACCTTATGCCAATGCTTTACCCGGAATTCATCATCTTTTAGCTCGCGCTTTCAAAGATATTATTTGCCGCTACAAAACTATGCGGGGATTTAAAGTTTTAAGAAAAGCTGGCTGGGATACTCATGGCTTACCTACTGAAATGGAAGTAGAGAAAAAATTAGGGATTAAAAATAAAAAGGAAATTGAAAAATTAGGAATTAAAAGATTTATTAAAGAATGTAAAAAAAATGTTTTTATTTATAAAAAAGAATGGGAGAAATTTACTGAAAGAATTGGTTATTGGCTCGATCTTAAAAATCCTTATATTACTTGTGATCCAGATTATATAGAAAGTGTTTGGTGGATTCTCAAGCAGATTTGGCAAAAAGGACTTTTATATAAAGATTACAAAGTTTCGCCTTACTGCCCTCGCTGTCAGACCGTTTTATCAAGTCATGAGGTAGCTCAGGGATACGAGAAAATAAAAGAACCGGCAATTTATATTAAGTTTCCTATTTTAAATCCGGAGTTCAAAAACACTTCTCTTCTGGTCTGGACAACTACTCCCTGGACATTGCCTGGCAATGTGGCAATTGCCATTAATCCCGATTTTATTTATACCAAAATGAAAGTCAATGAGACTACCACCCCCCTACCACCCTCCCGTGCTCAAGACGCAGGCCCCTCGTATCTAATTTTAGCCAAAGAAAGGATAGAAGCTTCTGGAATAAAAGGAGAAATTACTAAAGAGTTTAAAGGAAAAGATTTAATTGGCTTAAGATATGAATCTCTTTACCCTTTTAGTGAAGAGGTAATAAAGCAGGCCTATCGGGTGATTCCGGCCGATTTTGTTTCTTTAGAGGAAGGAACTGGCCTGGTTCACATTGCCCCGGCTTTTGGAGAAGAAGATATGGAGGTTGGCAAAAAGAATAATTTACCGATTTTATTAACAGTTGATGAAGAAGGAAGATTTAAATTAGGAATCAAAAAATGGGCAAGAATGTTTGTTAAAGAGGCCGACCCAAAAATTTCTGAAGATTTAAAAAATAGAAATTTGCTTTTTAAAGAGGAGTTATACGAACATGATTATCCTTTCTGCTGGCGGTGTCATTCACCTTTGCTTTATTACGCCAAAAAATCCTGGTTTATCAGAATGACCAAAGTGAAAAAAGATTTAATTAGAAATAATAAAAAAATTAACTGGATTCCAGGACATTTGAAAGAAGGCAGGTTTGGTGAATGGTTAAGAGAAATTAAAGATTGGACTCTCTCCAGAGAAAGATATTGGGGAACGCCTTTACCTATTTGGCAATGTAAGAATTGTGGCAATTTAGAATTTATAGGTTCTTTAAAAGATTTGTTAAATCAAAATTTCTCCAATAATAATTATTATCTTTATCGCCATGGCCATTCTTTAAGACAAGAAAAAAAAGTAGTCAGTTGTTGGCCAGAGAAATCTCTTTGTCCTTTAACTGAGAAAGGGGAAAAACAGGTATTAGAAATTGCTAAAAAACTAAAAAATAAAAAAATTGATTTAATTTTTTCTTCTAATTTATTAAGAGCAAAGCAGACAGCCGAGATTCTCTCAAAAGAAACCGATGCCAAAATAATTTTTGATAAGAGGTTAAGAGAAATAAATGTGGGTATTTTTAATAACCAGAATCCTAAATTGTTTTGGAATTATATTTTAACGAAAAAAAATCCTTATCTGGTAAAAGCGCCCAAAGGAGAAAGTTTAACTGACCTCCAAAGAAGGGTTTATGATTTTCTAAAAAAGATAGATAAAAAATATCAGGGGAAAAATATCATCATCGTTTCTCACGAATTGCCTTTAACTGTTTTGGAAAATACCCTAAAAGGTTGGTCAATTAAAGAAATTATTGAGTGGCGAAAGAAAAATCGAGAAAAATTAATCAAAACCGGTCAGGAGAGAAAAATTGAATTCAAAAAATTGCCATTTAATAAAAAAATGGAATTAGATTTCCATCGGCCTTATATTGATGAAGTGAGATTTTATTGTCCAAAATGTGGTTCTTTGATGAAACGAACTCTAGAAGTAATTGATTGTTGGTTCGATTCTGGGTGTATGCCATTCGCTCAGGGCCATTGGCCCTTCGCTCAAACTCAAAACTCAAAAATCAAAAATCAAAAATATAATCTTCCAGAATTATTTCCCGCTGATTACATATCTGAAGGAGTGGATCAGACGAGGGGATGGTTCTATACTTTATTGGCAATTTCAACTCTTTTAGGTTTCGGCTCACCTTACA
Source organism: Patescibacteria group bacterium (assembly GCA_030016465.1). GTDB lineage: Bacteria > Patescibacteriota > Minisyncoccia > Minisyncoccales > DG-74-1 > Yes71-31. The sequence goes on from JASEJL010000023.1 coordinate 6,196, forward strand.
AAAATGTTATTTCTTTGGGTCATGTTTTAGACGAGAAAGGCGAAAAAATGTCCAAATCAAAAGGAAATGTGGTTGATCCCCAGGATATTGTTGGAAAATATGGAGCCGACGCTACCCGTTGGTACTTTTATACTGTTAATCAGCCTGGAGATGCCAAACTTTTTTGTGAGAGAGAAATCAATGAGTGTTTAAAAAGATTTATTATGACTTTATGGAACTGCTATAGCTTTTTTGAAACATACAAAATAAAATCCGAAATCCAAAAACCGAAAACCAAAAATATTCTTGATAGGTGGATTATTTCGAGATTAAACCAGTTAATCCAGCAGGTTACGGAAAATTTAGATAAATATGAGGTAACTTTTGCTGCCAGAGTTATTGAAAATTTTGTGATTGAAGATCTTTCTCTTTGGTACATTAGAAGATCAAGAAGAAGATTTCAAAAACCAGAAAATAAAAAAGAGCTAAAAGAGGCTTCAGCTACCTTAAATTGTGTAATACTAACTTTAAGTAAATTAACAGCACCTTTTATTCCGTTTTTAAGCGAACAAATTTATAGTCGTTTAAGGTGGCACCTTAAACAGTCGGTGCATTTGGAGGATTGGCCTAAGGTTAGTAAAAAATTAATAGATGAAAAATTAAATCAAAAGATGAAAAAAACAAGAGAGTTGGTAACCTTAGCTCTGGCAGAAAGAGCCCGTTCTCGAATTAAAGTCCGCCAACCTCTATCAAGATTAAAGATTAAAGATTTAAGATTTAAGTTAGAAAAAGAATTATTGGATTTGATTAAAGAAGAAGTCAACATTAAAGAAATAGTTTTTGATCCTAAAATTAAAAAAGAGGTAGAATTAGATACAGAAATCACTCCCGAATTAAAAGAAGAAGGAATAATCAGAGAAGTTATTCGCCAAATTCAAGAGATGAGAAAGATTGCCGGCCTGAAACCAAAAGATAAAATTTTAGTTAGATATTTTGGTCCCGATGAATTAAATGAAATTTTGGAGAAAAATAAAAATTTTATTTTAAAAGAAACTAATATTAAAAATTTATCATTTAAAGAAAACCAGAAAGCGGAAGTTTTTGCTGCCCAAAAAGAAGTTATGGTCCACCAACAAAATTTATGGTTAGCAATTAAAAAAATTTAAACCCCGTTAGAAATTTAGCATTGAACTTTAAAGTTAATGGGTAATAAGATTTGAGGATATTTCTGAGATATTTTTTCAACGATTTATGAATAAAATTCTTTGAAAACTTCTCAATTTTGGGCTATTTCCTTATTAGGCAATATCTTTAGTGAAAAAAAATAAAAAACTAAGGAAAAATATCTTCGCGAAAAAAATCCAAGCCTTCAGGGTTTGTTAGATTGTTAGAAAAAAATTTTTTGGCAAAATAAACTTTTAGATGTTCGTTCATTATCGGACTCAAGGTTTTGTTTTTAAAAAAGAAGATCGGGCCGAAGCTGACCAGTTATTTACTGTTTACACAAAAGATTTTGGAAAGTTAGAGATTTTAGGAAAAGCAATCAGGAAAATTTCTTCGAAATTAAGGTCAGGGGTCGAGATTTTTTATCTCTCAGAAATTGAATTTATTCAAGGAAAAACTCATAAAACCTTAACCGACGCTATTTTAATTAAAAAATTCGAAAACCTTAAAAATAATTTAAATAAACTAAAGATTGCCTATAAAATTTCCCAAGTTTTAGATAATTTAGTTTCTGGCCAAGAGCCCGATGAAAAAATCTGGCAATTATTAAATGAAACTTTTGAGAAACTAAATAAATTAGAAATTGGAAATTGGAAATTGGAAATTATTTATTATTATTTTTTCTGGAATTTTGTTTCCTTGCTTGGTTATCGGCCAGAAATTAATAACTGCACTATTCAGGGTAAGAAAATTAATTGCGATATTGCTAAAATCATAAAAGTCATTTTAAAAAAAGATTGGCAGATTTTACCAAGGTTAAAAATAGAACCCAGTCACCTGAAATTATTGAAAAACGTTTCCCAATGGTATAGATTAAAAATATGCGAGTGAAAAATAAACTTATCTTCTCTATCATAATTTTAGCTCTCCTGGCAGGTGTTATCGGTTATTGGAGCTGGCAGAGAAATATTTATTCTAAAGAGGTTTTGAAACTGGAAATTTTAGGACCGGAAACAGTAGAACTGGCCAAGGACTTTGAGTATATTGTTAAATACAAAAATAACGGAACAGTTCGTCTTGAAGAACCGAAACTTATTTTTGAATATCCCAAGCAGGCCATTGTTCCTGAAAATAAAGCTTTATGGCAGGAAATAACTTTAGACGATATTTATCCTGGCGAGGAAAAAACCATTCCCTTTAAGGCTAAATTATTGGGTAAAGAAGGAGAAATCCTGATAGCTAAAGCCAGTTTGAGCTATCGGCCGAAAAATTTGAAAGCTCGTTATGAGTTAGTTACTACTTTTACCACTCAAATCAAATCAGTTCCTCTTACTTTTGAAATTGATTTGCCATCAAAAATTGAATCGGAAAAGAGTTTCACTTTTAGAATAAATTATTTTTCCAATCTTAATTATCCTTTGGCCGATTTAAGAATTCAGTCCGAATATCCTTTTGACTTTGAATTTGTTTCATCCGTGCCTAAATCTCTAGAGAAAAACGAATGGCTCATTCCAGTTTTAAATCAATCTCAAGGAGGAAAAATTGAAATTTCTGGCAGGGTTTCGGGTGAAGTTGGCGAGGCAAAAATCTTTAGAGCAAAACTGGGCATTTTTAAAGAAGGAGAATTCATTTTACTAAAAGAAACGCAAAAAGGCTTAGAAATTATAAAGCCATCAATTTATCTCAGACAAGAAATTAATGGAAATCCCCAATATGTAGCTTTGCCTGGCAACTGGTTACATTATGATATTTATTTCAAAAATATTGGTAACGAAACACTAAATAATTTATTTATGGTTTGTCAGTTAGAAGGAGAATTCTTTGATTTTCAAACCATAAAATCTGATTTAGGCCAAATTGAACCAGGGTTAAATTCAATAATTTTTGATTGGCATAGAATCTCAAAACTGCAATATTTGGTACCGATGGAAGAGGGAAAAGTTGATTTCTGGATAAAATTGAAAGATGATTTGAGCCAAGTTAAAGATCCAATTTTAAAAAATAAGGTTTCTATCAGCCAAGTTAAAGAAGAATTTATTACTAAAATCAGTTCAAAATTAGAAATAGTTCAAAAGGGCTATTTTCAAGACGAAGTTTTTGGAAATAGCGGGCCAATCCCACCTCAAGTTGGAGAGACCACTACTTATACTATTATCTGGCAGGTAAAAAATTATTATTCATTGGTTAAAGATGTTAAAGTAAAAGCCTTCTTGCCCCGAGGCGTTGAATTAACAGCTGGAAAAATTTTTCCCGAAGAAGAGGCTTCAAAATTTGCTTTTGATTCTCAATCAGGAGAAATTGTTTGGTCAGTTGGCGATTTGGAAAGAGGAAGTGGTATTTTTACACCAGCTAAAAGTATCGCTTTTCAAATCGCTTTTACTCCAAATGAATTTCAGCGAGATCAGATCCCGGAAATTATTAGTGAGGCAAAAATCACTGGCGAAGACAGCTGGACGGAACGAATTATCGAAGTCACTGCTAATTCAATAAATACAACCTTACCCGACGACCCCAGTATTACTGAAGAAATGGGGAGGGTTAAATAAATCCTGTTAGAAATTTACCATTGAGCTTTGTAGTAAAAAGCGCTAAGCTGTTAGGCGGTTTCGGTTTAGAACCTTTAAACAAAGATGGAAGTTTTTTTGAATTTCTAACGGGGTAAACAACTATGGCTAACTCAATGTCTAAAATTATTTCGCTTTGTAAAAGAAGAGGTTTTATTTTCCCATCCTCAGAAATTTATGGTGGTTTTGGGTCTGGCTATGATTTCGGGTCCTTGGGAGTAGAAATGAAAAATAATATTAAAAAAGCCTGGTGGGATGAGATGACAAAAAAACAGGAAAATATAGTTGGATTGGATGCAGCAATTTTGATGTCACCAAAAGTTTGGCAGGCTTCAGGGCATTTAACTGCCGGATTTGCCGATGAATTGGTTGAATGTAAATCTTGTCATAAAAGATTCAAAGCAGATGAAGTTAAAGGTAAAATTTGTCCAGAATGCGGGGGAGAGTTAACCAAACCTAGAAAATTTAATCTGATGATGAAAACTTTGGTGGGGCCAGTAGAGGAAGAGGCAGCTACTACTTACCTAAGGGCTGAAACTTGTCAGGGAATTTATGTTAATTTTGAAAATATTTTAAATTCAATGAGGTTAAAAATTCCTTTTGGAGTGGCCCAGATTGGCAAATCTTTTCGAAATGAAATTACTCCCGGAGATTTTATTTACCGAACCAGGGAATTTGAACAGATGGAAATGCAATGGTTTTGTCATCCAAAACAGGCTAAAAAATATTTTGATTTCTGGAAGAAAGAAAGAATAAAATGGTACCAAAACCTCGGGATTAAAAAAGAAAATCTAAGAATTAGAGAAGTGGCAGCTACTGAAAGAGCTCACTATGCTAAACAACAGATAGATATTGAATATAAATTTCCTTTTGGCTGGAAAGAAATTGAGGGAATTCATAATCGGGGAGATTGGGATTTATCTAATCATTCAAAATATTCTGGAAAAGATTTGAGATGTTTTAATGAAGAAACTAAGGAAAAGTATTTTCCTTATATTATTGAGACTTCAGCTGGTGCTGATAGAAGTTTTTTAGCTTTTTTCTGTGATGCTTATCAAGAAATACCTGGCGGTCGGACAAAAACAACAAAACCAACAAAAGAAGTAGAAGTTTTATTAAAATTAGATAAAAAAATCGCTCCAATAAAAGTTACCGTTTTACCCCTGGTTAGAAACAAGTTCGAATTAGTCAAAAAAGCCAAAGAAGTTTACCAATTATTAAAGCCCCATTTTGTTTGCCAATACGATGAACTAGGTTCGATTGGCCGCCGCTATCGCCGTCAAGATGAGATTGGTACGATTTTCTGTTTAACAGTAGATTTCGAAAGTTTAAAGCAAGACGACTTGACAATCCGCAATCGCGACACAATGCAACAAGAAAGAGTAAAAATTAAAGATTTAATTGAAGTTTTAAAAGAAAAATTAGAAGATTAAACAGAGGAATGTTGACGTCAGACATCAACATAGATCGATTTAATTAGTTAAGATTATGACAGAACTTTATGAACTTCCACAAAGAAAAATGACAGTTTTTTATTTATTTTATTATGAGAGTGTTGAACAATTAATAGATTTTTAAAAATTGATTTATCCATTCAATCAAACATAG
>JASEJL010000024.1:0-8242 GCA_030016465.1 Patescibacteria group bacterium
AATTACTTTTGTTAAAAGTCGAAAAACAATTTTCCGTAAATAAAGAAATTGGGGCCAGAAGAGAAAAAATAGGAAAGTGGACATTTTTTCCAGGAAAGGTGACTGTTAGGTTTTGAAAAATAATTAATTAAAATTAGAGGAGTTTCTGAATTTTTGCCTTTTATTCTTACGAAGCTGGGTCTCGTAAATCATTTATTGGAATTTTATTGTATAGGAATTTCAATAATTCCTAGATAAAACCCGCTCTAATTTTGCCGTGTCAAAAGGATAAAAATATCACAAAAAACCTGTAAGCATTATTTAACCTTCGCGGCACAGAGGACGAATAGCCCCGAGCGAGCCAAGCGAGCGAGTGTGCCGCCAAAGAAATACCTCGCAAAATTAGAGCAAAATATCGCAAAATTTTCTAAAAGAAAATTTTGCCTAGGTGCTTGAAGTTGAGTTTTCTTATTTGACTTTTCTTTTGATTTCAAAATGTGATAAGATTCACCCTGTTAAATAATTTTAAATTTTTTTATGATAGGTTTTGTTATATCTATGTGTTACAATTTAGATAGGTAAAATGTTTTTAAGAAATAGGCTTAACTCTTATTTAACAGGGTAAATATATGGCTAAAGAATTAAAACAATTTAAAGTTATTATTGAACAAGACGAGGACGGTTATTTTGTGGCTTCAGTCCCGGCTTTGCCCGGCTGTTATACTCAAGCTAAGATGCTTCTAGGACTTAAAAAGAGAATTCGGGAAGCAATTTTGCTTTGTCTTAAAGTTGCCGAGATGGATCCACAATATCGCAGACGCCTAAAAGATTTGGCTTATGAACCAAGTTTTGTAGGGCTTGAAATGGTAAAAGTATGAGCGGGAGGTTGCCAATTCTTAAAGCTCGCGATGTAATTCGTATTCTTAAGAAAACTTTGATTTTATGAATTACGTCAAAGTGGCTCTCATCTTTGTCTTAAACATCCAGATGGTAGATTTACTTTAGTTCCTCGCCATGGCGGCGAAGATATTGGCCGGGGACTTTTACGTCAGATTCTCCACGAAATTAATATTTCGCCAGAAGACTTTTTAAAATTGTTATACAGAGGAATAGAAAAAATGAAAAAATAGGTGTCAACTTTATTTTTCTCATACAGGATTTAAATTTATGCAAGAAGAAATTAAAGAGGTTTTAGGAGAATATAAAAAACACACTGATGAAAAATTTGAAGAAATCAAAAGGTATTTTGATATTGTCAAAGAGGATTTTGACAGTAAGGTAAAGTTAATTGCTGAACAATACGATTCAATTATAGAAAAGTTAGACATCCATGAAGCAAAATTAGTTTCAATTGAAAAGAATATAGAGATAATGAAAGTGGACATTTCTTTTATTAAAAACTCTCTCAAGAAAAAAGTAGATATTGAAGAATTTGAGGCACTGGAAAGACGGGTAGCAATTTTAGAGGCAAAGCTTAACTCTATTTAGAGATACAAAAGGCAGAAACAGAAAATGTTTGAAAAAATGGGATCAATTCTATTTTTCTTTAGGGCTGTGGATAATTCGCTTGATTTGATTAGTTGTTTTTGATGTAAAAAGAAAAATGGTGTCAACTCTATTTTCTTCTGTAGAAAATAGGAAGATGTATCTTTTTTCACATCCATTTCACTTACTTCTTAAATATCCCCGCCAATACCCTTTCACTTACATTTTAGATGACTTAATACGAGAGTTTGACATTGCTTTTTAAAAATGATATTCTCAAAATAGATATGGTCCAAACAACATAAGTAAAAATTAAATCAGGTGCAATTAAAATGCCTTCTAAAATAATAGAAGCTATTTTTGAAGAACTCCGTTTATTAAGAAACGAGATTAGATTGCTTTTACCCCAAGAAGAATTAGAAGAGTATGCTCATCCAGATCGTATTAGACGTTCCTATCAAAAAGCAATTAAAAAATATCCCCCTGAAGAAATAAGGATGTTTCTGAATTTCTGAATTTTCCTATTTCTTACATTGTTTTATTCCGTGAATTCAATATAATAAAAATATATGGCTACCATTACTATTTCGAAAAGGAAAATTTCAAAAAAGATAAAATTAAATCGTTACGCTGGCAAATGGGTGGCTTTTGTTGAGGGGAAAATTGTTGCTTATAATAAGAACCTTAGTGATTTAATGAAGGAGATTGATTTAATGGGGCTTAGAAAAAAAGCCTCGATTTTTCTTGTTCCGAGAAAAGATGAAGGTCCCTATGTTTTGATTATTTTACGAAAAAAGAATTTTCTTATTTTGAACAAGATAATCAATCTTTTTCAATTATCGAAGTTAAGTTTAGACATGGTAAAGCTGGGTCTCGTAAATCATTTAACAGAGGGCAAATAGCGCCAAAGCGATTGATGGGCTGCCAAAGAAATACCTTGCAAAATTAGAGCAAAATGGGGTAAAATTTTCTAAACGAGGTTATATTCAACTAAGTGAAAGGGGGTTTCCCAGATTAGTCTTTAGTCTCAAAAAAAATAAAATATGTCAAAAAAACCTATCTATTTATTATTAATTATTATTTTAGGTCTGAGTTTAATTGGTTGGCTTAGTTATTTAGAATTAAGCCAAGAGATGAAAGAATCAGTCCAGGCTGCTACTACTGATAATGTTTCTGGCTGGGCCTGGTCTGAGAACATTGGCTGGATTAGTTTTAATAATACTACTGGCGGAGGAACAGTTAATTACGGTGTTAATATTGATTCAAAGACTGGTGAATTTTCAGGCTATGCCTGGTCAGAAAACATTGGCTGGATTGATTTTGCTCCAGCCGGACCTTATCCTTCAGATCCCCAATCTTTAGTCAAGCTTGACTTTGGAACAAATAAAGTTTCTGGTTGGGCCAGGGCATTATCTCATGGAGATGACTGGGATGGTTGGATCAAATTAAGCAAAGGACCAAATGATTCTGGGCCTGATTATGGAGTTTCCCGGCGGCTACCTTGTGAAGGTAAAGGAGGTGTTGCGTCTTTTGAGGGTTACGCCTGGGGTTCAGATGTTATTGGCTGGATTAAATTCAAAGGCACGGCCCAGGATGGCTCAGACTATAAAGTACAAACTGCCTTGTGCCAAGATTTACCTCCTTTGGCCAAAGACTTAGATGTAGCGGTTAAAAAAGACGAGTACTGTACTCGTCCTGCCCATCATTTCTCCTGGAAGTATGTTGACCCTGATGGAGATGACCAAATTAAATTCCAGTTCCAGGTAACTGATGACAGCACTTGGTCTGATTCAGCAAAAATTGATCGAACAGTTAATGTTGATTATCGAAATGGCACGACCAATAACCAGGCGGTGATAGTAAGCACACTTTTATCTGAGAACACACTCTCTTATAATACAACCTATTATTGGCGAGTTAAGGTTTGGGATAAAGATGGGATGGAGTCTGATTGGGTTTACGGTCCTTCATTTAAAACTGAAAACCATCCCTATCCTTATGTTAGATTTGAATGGCACCCAACCAGTCCTAAACAAGGCGAGTCAGTTAAGTTTGAGGACCAGACCGTTATTTACGGAGGAGCGACCACTAAATCCCGGCTTTGGGAATTTCCTGGTGGCAATCCAGCTACTTCTACTGAAAAAAAGCCCACAGTTACCTATCACGAAGTCGGGGACCAGAAAATCACTTTAACTGTTACCGATTCTAGTAATTATACCTGTTCGACAACTCAAAGTCTTAGTGTCAGTATTTTCGAAACTTATGAAGAACCAGTGTCAGAGTCAGAGTAAACCAGGTTAGAAACCTCTCTATTGTGATGTTAAAAAGACTCAATGGAATTATTTTATCGTCTCGGAATTTGAATATATCAAATTCCGACAGCTCTCAACCTTCGGTTGAGAAGCTGGATCAGATAGGCATAACAAAGATTTCTCAAAGAGAAAATGGAAAAGATTTTTCAATGGTCGCTTATTAAGCGACCATTTAAGTAGAATACTAGATCTCCTTTCAAAAAAATAAATTTCTAAGCTTAATGATTAGAATTAGGAAAAAAAAGTTTGGATTTATCTCGTTTAGAAATCGAAGATTTCTAGGAAGGTTTAAAACCTCATTCTTTCTGACAGGGTTTACTTTAGTAGAACTGACAGCAGTTTTTGGGATTATTGGCCTTTTGGCTACTTTGGTTTTTGCTAATTATCAAGCCGCTAAAAAAAGATATTTACTTTCCGAAACCAGTCAAGAAATTGTTGCCCAATTACGTAATGCCCAGAATATGACTTTAGCTGGTACCAAGATTAAAGAAAGCAAGATTAAAGAAAGCGAGATTAGAGGTTATGGTATTAGATTTTATTCTGATAAATATATTTGTTTTGGGGATAAAACTTGGCCAGATGCCGTATATAATGAACCTGAAGATAATTTGCCTGGAGATGATTTGGTTGAAACATTTAATTTACCTCCTCAGATAAAAATTGACACTTCTCATCCTAGCCTTAATATTTTTTTTGAATTTCCTGATGGTCGTCTCTATATCAATGGTGCCGAGCAGGGAGGTTTCTCACCCCCAGAAAAAGCAACTATCACTTTAAAATTTAACGGTACTTCTTTAAAAAAAACCATTACCGTTGGTATAGCTGGAGTAATGGAAGTTGACTAATTCCCAAAACCAAAATTTTAAACGATGTCTAATAACCAAAATAATCAAGGCCTCACCATTATAGAGATAATGTTTGTTGTTTTTATTGTTACTTCCAGCCTGGTAGCTGTTTTAGGCTTGGTGGCTTATTCTTTACAACCTGTTTCTCAGAGCCAAATGAAGTTAATTGCTTCTGGTTTAGCTCAAGAAGGAATAGAAGTGATTCATTCCATCAGGAGATCCTATAAGGATTGGGATGAGTGGTATTCAGCCATTTCCACTACTACAGATTGTTATATTCAATACAATAGTCAGTGTCTGACCTGTTGTCCTGATATCTGTTGTCCTGATGTTCCAAAGCCCTGTCCAACAACCAATACCCCTCTCAGGCTCGATTCTAATACGGGTCTTTATCAATATCAGTTAGGAGATTTCTCTCCTTTTTCTCGGAAAATAACCTTAACCAAAATAGGAGATAACCAGGTTAATGTAAAAGTTGAAGTGAAATGGCAGGAACGAGGTAAAGAGCATAATTTCATTGTTGAAGGTGAATTATGGAATTGGATGGAAATAAAAAAACCAGACTAAAAATTTACAATGAGGCAAAAGAAAAATAAAAAAATTTCTACTGGATTCACTCCGTTAGAGATTTATAGTGTTAACAAAATTAAAAAAGAGAGAAGAAAATCTTTAACCGGGTTTACCTTAATAGAACTACTGGTAGCTTTGACCCTTTTTACTTTAATTGCTACTGTTATCACTGGTATTTTTATTTCAGTTAGCCGGGCCCAAAGAAAAGTCTTTGCTTTACAATCAACCCAGGAAACAGCCCGTTATCTTTTGGAATCAATGAGCAAAGATATTAGAATGAGTAAGGTTCAGTTTACCGAAGTAGGAAATTATGATCGTGAAACTCTAACCATTTATGTAAAGAACAGAGAGCAATATATTAATTTCGAATTTGGTAACAGCACTGTCTGGCGGAGGATAGCTGCAACCACAACTGAAATTGAGAAAGCAACACCCTATCCTTTAAATTCATCTGATCAAGTCAAGGTTACTGGCAAATTTTATATTGATAGAAGAGAGGAGCCAGTTCGGATTAGAGTAACCATTAGTTTACAAGTCGAGGGAATAAAACCAGTTCCTACAAAAAAAATTTATTTACAAAATACTCTTTCTCCCAGAGATTACTAATTTATATGGTTGATGGTGTTGAATAATTCATAATATCGGAATTTGAGAATTCTAATAATGCTGAAAGCTTGCTGAAAAATAATTGTTCAACGGTCATATGTTTTTATTTTCTCAAAAAAATCAAAAAGGAGAAACTGCTATTTTTTTAGCAATAGTAATCCTTAGTATAGTTTTGGCAGTTAGCCTTGGTATTTCCAAGCTAATGATTAAGCAATTGAAAATGACTACTGAAATAGGCGAAACGACCTTAGCTTTCTATGCTGCTGATAGCGGGGCAGAAAAGTGTCTTTATCAACATAGGAAAGGGACCGGAGAAGGTTGCCACTCAGAAGGAGTTACTATCTCAGGTACTTTAGGAAATGGTGCTAGATATGAGACAGTCCGCTCTTCTAACCAAATTATATCAGAAGGTTGGTCGCCTAAGGATAAAACCTATCGAAGGATAAAAATAGAGTGGAGAAGAATAGAGTGGTAATGCCCATTATGGAAAGAAAATTGAGGACGGAAATTGGGGACGTTTCTGAATTTCTGAAGAATGTAATCCAATAGAAAATTCTAAGTTCAATCGTAATTTTTCGGAAGTTCGTGGGTGCCATCTAAATCATTAGTCTCGAGCTAGTGATTTTTGACATATTTTTTAAGGTTTGCTAAAATGAGGATAGAAAAATGACTGACCAAAATTTTTATCAAAAATATGAATCAATTTACCCTACTTATTGCGGGCATATCTGGCCTAGTTTTTGGTTCAATTCTGGGTTACTATACGCGGCAATCAATTGCCAAAAAGAAAGCCGGCACAATAGAGCAAACTCTCCAAAAACGTCTTCAAAAAGCCAAAGAGGCAGCTAACTTAATTCTTTCTGAGGCAAAAGAAAAATCGCAAAAAATTTTAATAGCAGCTGAAGAAGAAACCAAGCAAAGACATTCAGAACTTTTAAAGACTGAAAGACTGTTGTTGAAAAGGGAGCATATTTTAGACCAGAAAATTTCTGATTTCGAATTTAAACAGAAAGAATTTCAGAGAAAAGTAGAAAAACTGCGGCAGATTAAAGAAAACCTGGAAGATTTAAAGATTAAAGCTTTAGAAAATTTAGAGAGAATTTCTGGATTAACGAGCGAAGAGGCAAAAAAGGAATTATTGGAAAATGTAGAGAAAGAATATCAAAAAGAGATTTTAGAGAAAATAAAAAAACTGGAAAAAGAAGGGAAGGAAAAATTTGAAAAAAGAGCTAAAGAAATTCTAGCTACCGCCATCCAAAAATGTGCCATCTCCCAGGCTCAGGAAATTACTACCACCACTTTTTCTTTGCCTTCAGAAGAAATCAAAGGCAGAATAATTGGCAAAGAAGGTAGAAACATCAGGACTTTAGAGAAATTAACCGGAGTGGAAATCGTGGTTGATGAAACGCCGGAAATCGTGGTTATTTCCGGTTTTGACCCAATCAGACGGCAGATTGCCAAATTGGCTTTGGAAAAATTAGTTCAAGATGGTAGAATTCAGCCGGCCCGAATTGAAGAAAAGGTTGAAGAAGCAAAAAGAGAGATTTCAAATCAAATCCAAGAAGCCGGCGAGACAGCCATCTATGAGATGGGTTTACTAGGAGTGGAGCCAAAACTGGTTCAATTGCTGGGAAGGCTAAAATTTAGGACCAGTTACGGTCAGAATGTTTTACTCCATTCAATTGAAGTGGCCTATTTGGCTGAGGCTCTGGCTGAAGAAATTGGCGCCAACTCCATGGTTTGCAAAAAAGCCGGCTTGTTTCATGATATTGGCAAGGCGGTTGACCAACAGATAGAAGGTTCTCATACTGATATTGGCATTAAGATTTTGGAAAAGTTTGGCCAGGAACCGGAAGTAATTCAGGCAATGAAATCTCATCATGAAGAATATCCTTATGAAAGTTTGGAGGCGATTATTGTCCAAGTTGCTGACCAAATTTCCGGGGCCAGGCCAGGCGCCAGAAAAGATACTTTGGAAAATTATTTAAAAAGATTGTCAGATTTGGAAAACCTTGCCACCTCTTTTTTTGGAGTAGAGAAGGCCTGGGCTTTACAGGCTGGCCGGGAAATTAGGGTTTTTGTTAGACCAGAAGAAATTGATGATTTAGGAGCCAAAAAATTAGCTAGAGATATCGCTAACAAAATTCAGGAAGAATTAAAATATCCTGGCGAGATTAAGGTTAATGTGGTTAGAGAAATGCGAATAACTGAATACGCTAGATAATTGAACCCTGTCTTTTTGCAAAAGGGTGGGGCGAAAATTGAAAATTTCAAAAACGGCGATTTCCTGCCGTTTTTGTTTTGGAACAAAAGATAAAATTTGCCTTTTCAGCTTTATCTTTATCTTTTGCTTTGCATCTTTTGCTTTGTGCTCGACTTTGCCTCACTTGAGTATTTATACGACTAAATCCAAATCTATTTTGAACAAAATTGACCCCTTGCCGC
>JASEJL010000024.1:8342-11477 GCA_030016465.1 Patescibacteria group bacterium
TTCGTTAACGGGTCAACGGGCAAACTTAAAAAATATTTTGGAGATAACTCATTTAAGGAAGATGGATAATTGTTATGTTCGCTGTAGTACATCTCAAGCCCTAGACGAATTTGATTAATATCAGCTTCTCGTCTTACATCACGCGCTCTTTCTTTTGCTGAGCCAAGACTTGGAAAAACGGGTGAGAAAAGAATTGCCAAGATAAGCAAAAGTCCAATGATTCCGACAACGATGAATTTTGCTTTTTGCCCGCCAGTGGGCGCAAAGGCAATCTCTCCCTTGAGAGCTTTTAGATTGCTGTACACCAAAAAGCCGTAAGTCATTATCAAGGGAGTCAAAAACACTCCGATTACAAACCGGCTAATTTCTTCTCCAAAAGGAATTTTCAATAAACCAAAGATGAGAATAGGAATTAACGCGATGGTAAGCAACAAAACACCGAGGAAAAGGAAACGCCAAAATACGCCGCCCCACTTGCCCCTTACATATTCACGACTCTTGAGTAAGGCATTCATTCCCTTTAAGTCTTCAGCTATCAACACAAACACTGCTAAACTGAACCAAACGGCAAAAATTATTCCTGGAACAACAAAAAGCAAAAATCCACCCATTGTAATAAAGCCAACCAAAAGGGAAACCCACAAATACGAAAGTATTTTGTGCCAACCTCTGCGATACGCTTCTACAATGCCGATTCCTTCTTGGCTGTCTTTTATTGCGTAAAGCAAAGCCGTTTGCCCCCATATTTGGCTGAGAGAAACAACTAAGAAAAAGATGATTGCCAGGACGATTAAAAAAAGTCCAATTCCGCCCGCCGCAAATTTTGAAGAAAGCAAGTTAACACCTAAAAATCCTCCACCAAGAACAACAACACGTGCAATCATTATTAATATTGGAATTACCATCACTCCCAGAAATGTACCAAGCCTTTGTTTATAAATAATCCAGGCCTGACCCAAAATTGTCGTAGCCTCGGGTAGCGAAGTAATTGTTTGAGTTGACAGCGGGACTTTAGATGATTGACTGGTAGAATTTTGAATAAAAGCAAAAGCCTCATCAATATCTTTCGCTTGCCAACCATTAGCCATAAGAGAGCTTTTAATTTGTTCTTGGTTTATGCCTTGTTGAAGTTGTTGCTTGATATAATCAAGCAATTGTTGATTGACCATGGTTTTAAAAAATTAGTTAATTATTTTTTACGCGACCTTTTACTTATAGTTTACCCCTCTCGATATTTTTTGCAATATCCATACTTATTTTAGCAAATCATCAACGCCGACACCAAGTCTGAAAAAATTTTATTATTATGTTTTTTGATATACAAACAAGGTTTCAAAATCTGGCATTTTGGAAACTTTGTGATAAGTAACAATCTTTTGTATTGGTTTCCAGGTGGGGAAATTTGAGGTGTTAGTAATTACAATTGCACCCTGTTTTAATTCTCTTTGAAGTTTTTTCTCCAACGGTGGCATTGTATCATACCAAAGATAGGTATAAACAATATCTGCGTTGCTCAAATTTACATCAAAAATATCTTTTCGCAAAAATTTAATATTTTGCCGAAAAAGAAAGGTTCTAATTTTAGCAAAGAAGATACGCACAGAATTATTGTCTATAGCGTATACGCAAAGGGTAGGAAACTTTCTCTTAATACGAAGAGCTAGTGTACCATGTGCACAGCCCAAATCATAAAAATTTTTAGCAGTTTTGTGCTCCGAGATAATTTTAAATAATGCTTTAGTTGCCCTTGGGCTGGTTGGCAAATCATGGCCCCGCACAATAGAATCAATCATAAAAACAAGCCAGAGAAGGAAGAAGCTAAACAGACCGGTTGTTATCAAAAATATAAGAGCAAAGATTACTGCATTCATAGGTAATATTTGAAAAACATATCCGCCAATGCTTTAGCCGGATTAGTTGGCACACCAGAGGATGGAAAATGGTGTAGTTCTATGCACGGGAGGCTGTTTAACTCTAAAATTGCGCAGGGTTGGTTTTTCCAAGAGATAGCGATATTTTGAGCGAGAAAATCAATCCCTGTGAGGCGTATATCAAAAAAACGCGCGAGGTCGCTAAATAGTTTTAAATTGTCTTTGTGAACAATCGGGGTTACCTCAACGAGATCACCGCCTAATTTCAGAAACGGATCTTTTTGCAGATATAAAATTTCTCCTTTTTTGAGGACCGTATTGTCGGTATATCCTTTTTCCGCAAGCAATTTTTTTGTTGTTTCGTTTTCAACAATTTTGTAAAGTGTAAATTGTTTCTGGTGAGGTTCGCCTCGGTGTGGATCGTTATTCTTTTTGTTAATAAGTTCGCGTATTGTTGATATTCCATCGCCTACAAGATTTGCCGGCACTTGTTGCACACAGACCACAAAATCAAAATCAATTACTGTTGCCCGGTAGACAGAAGTATTGGGGATAAACTTTTCTACAATGAATGCTGGTGAATAACTTATTGCATGACGAATTGCTTTTTCTAATTGGATGTCATCTTGTATATTTGTAGTTACATGTTGGCTTACAGACCCTCCCCTCGGCTTGACAACAAGGGGGAAACCCATTTCTCGCCCAAATTGAATCGCTTTTCTTTTTTGCCAAAACCAAAACGACCGACCATCAGCAACCGGAAAACCCCCTTTTTTGCAGTGACGTTTGGTTAATTCCTTGTCATCAACAATTTTTGTAGTATATTTGTTCAGAAACTCCGCTATGGGTAGTGTTTCAAATCTAAAAGTTTTCCCACCGATCTCTATTTTAAAATGACTGGTGTAACCGAAAATTGATTGCATTGCGTAGCAAACCGCACCACGTTTTCTCATCTCCTTGATAAAGCAAGACGATCGCAGCTGAATATCGGCAACACTAAAATCGGTTCTAAATCTGGCAATTTTTGGTATGGTAAAAATTTTTTCAAGCACAACATCAAAAACTGCTTCAATTTGTCTCGGGAGTTTTAATGGAGGTAAAAACTGACTAGTTAATTCTTTCAACCATGTATTAAGGTGATACCAATTTGAGTGGCCGCACTCTTTGCAAAAATTTTTACCATCTTTCATATGATAATTTCATTATATAGCAATTTCAATAATTCCTATATAAAAGCAGCTCTAATTTTATTATGTCAAAAAAA
>JASEJL010000025.1 GCA_030016465.1 Patescibacteria group bacterium
GCGCCGCCCTCGAAAAAGTTGGAAAGATTCCAAAAAGTCAAACTATGGAGCGGCAGATGGGATTTGAACCCACGATCTTCTCCTTGGGAAGGAGACATTCTTCCACTGAACTACTGCCGCATTTTGCCCTTTAGCCATTCCCACCAGGTTTGAGGATTCCAAGAGTTTTTTTCTTCCTCTTTTTTAACTGTCTTTTCCTCGGTCGGCAAAACTATTACCGGAATCGCCCCTTTTTCAAAATATCCTTGCTCCTGAGCCCGCTTTACTAGATAGTCCTCGCGTTCGGTTTGGGAAATACCGGCTCGCAAGGAAGCGGTTTTTTCTTCTAAAATTTGAATTTCTCTTTTTAAAACCTCAATTTTCCTTTGGAGCTTGGCTCTTTTTTGACTTATTTTCCAATTAGTAATGACCAAAAAACCAATTACTCCTATTGCTAAAAAAACCAGAAAAATTGAGAAAAATATTGCCGGCCAGACTCTTTTTTTAGATTTTCTAAAATTTGTTATCATAAATTAATGCGAATCAAGCCGAGAACTATTTTCAAAATTGTCTGGATTATTTTGATCTCGCTGGTAATTTTGGGAATGACTATCTCTCTTTTAGTACCTTTATTGTAACACCCTGTTAGAAGTCTGTCTATGTCGCAATGATGTTTTGAATGTAAAATATAAGAAAGATATGATAATTCGTTTTGTGAGTTGCGAAAAAAATTCAAAAATTAAATTTTTTTCCTCAAAGACTTCTAACGAGGTAAGGCAAAATTATTTACTTTTAAACCAGGTAGTAGAAATTGGACAATTCGCCTTCGGCGAACAAATTGAGGTTTCGCCCTAGTTCAATTTTCACTACTTTCACTACCTGGTAAATATTTCTAAAAATACTCTAGATGGAATACGAATTTTTCCTTTAGCAGCTAAATCTCTCTTGCCTTTTTTTTGTTTTTCCAAAAGTTTTCTTTTTCTGGTATAATCTCCGCCATAAAGAGGGGCCAAAACATCTCTTCTTCGGGCTTTGATGGTTTCTCTGGCAATAATTTTGCCGCCAACTGCTGCCTGTAGAGGCACAGAAAATAATTGCGGGGGCAAGGTTTCTTTTAATTTCTGGATAATCTGTTTTCCTTCTTTAAAGGCCTCTTTTGCCGGGACAATTCGGGAAAAGGCCTCTTCTTTCTTACCCAGAATTAAGATATCTAATTTGATCAGTTCGGCCGGTCGCCAATTCAAAATCTCATAACTCATTGAGGCAAAACCCTGGGTGGCTGACTGTAATTTATCGTAAAAATTCTTGGTAATGATTTCTCTCAGGGGCACTTCGTAAACTAATTCTATTTTCTCCTGACCGAGATAATCTGTCTTTTGGTAGCTGGACGCCATACCCTTTATTAATTCGGAAACCTGGCCTAAATAATTTAGGGGAGTTAAAATCTTGAGTTTTACCCAGAGTTCTTGGCTTTGGAACTTTCCATCAGCTAGCTGGTAGGGGGCTGGCCAGTCAGCCGCGGTATGAATAAAAATTTCTTTGTTATCTTTGGTAGTCACTTTATAAATTACCGAGGGAATAGTCAAAACTATATTCAAACCAAATTCTCTTTTTAATCTCTCGGAGATAATTTCGGCATGCAATAATCCTAAAAAACCGCATTGAAATCCCCGGCCCAGGCCTTCTTTTAACTCCGGCTTAAAATACAAAGAAGCATCGTTGAGCTTTAATTTTTCCAAACCCGATTTTAATAACTCAAAATCATTAGCATTTTCTGGATAAATGCTCAAAAATACCTTTGGCTGGGGTTGCCGGTAGCCGGCCAAAGGTTTAACTTCCGGGTTACTGGCCAAAGTTTCGCCGACTCTAACCTTTGCCGATTCTTTAATCCCGGTAGCGATAAAACCTATTTCTCCTGAACTTAATTTGGCTACAGGCGAAAGCTCTGGTTTAAAAATCCCCACCGACTTTACCTCACTTTGGAAACCAGCCTGAAGAAAATGAATTTTATCTCCGCTTTTCACCTCGCCCTCAAAAATCCTGACAAAAGCCAAAACGCCTTGATAGGGATCGTATTTGGAATCAAAAATCAACGCTCTCAATGTTCTCAATGTAACGAGGTCTTTCCTCGTTACATCAAGGGTGAAAGGAGGAGGGATTTTTCTAATTATTGTTTGTAAAACCTGCTCAACATTAGCTCCGCTTTTAGCTGAAATCTTTATAATTTCTGTCGGATCAATCTTTAATAAATCAGCAATTTCTCTTTCTGTTTCTTTAACTCTAGCCTGGGACAAATCAATTTTATTTATTACGGGAATGATGACTAAATTTTGTTTTTTTGCTAATTCCAAATTGGCTATGGTTTGGGCCTGAATTCCTTGGCTGGCATCAATCAACAAAATTGCCCCTTCCACTGCCGCCAAGCTCCTGGAAACCTCGTAATTGAAATCCACATGCCCCGGCGTATCAATCAGATTTAAGATATAAGTTTTAAGATTTAAGTTATAAGTCATTCGGACCGGGTGCATTTTAATGGTAATGCCTCTTTCCTGTTCCAAATCCATAGCATCTAAATACTGAGGCCGGATTTTCTCTTTGGGTATGGTCCCTGTCAATTCCAAAAGCCTATCAGCCAAGGTCGACTTCCCGCTATCTATGTGAGCTATTATAGAAAAATTACGTATATTTTTATTGCAATATGCCATCAAATTATTCCAAGTTTTTTTTCATTGAAGGTAGGTTATTAAGTTATTAAAATTGCGCCAAAGAACATTAAGATAATAGCTAAGAGTTTAAAAATATTACGGATTTTCCGATCTCCTCTTTTAGAATAGATGGATAAAATATGCTTAATATGACAGCAAATAATAAAACGAAAAATGGCTGAATAGAAGACAAAGCGTTTACTAAAGTAACATAACCGATTGAAACAGCAATCGTTATAGATAAAACACCAAGAAGATTAAAGGTTTCATTTGCCAAAATTATAACGATGACTCTTTTTCCCTGTTTTCTCGCTGTCTCTATTAACTCGGGGAAATAAATATAAGCAATTGGGATTAATCCAATTCCTGCTCCAATTCTTGTCCAGGCAAAGATTGTCCAATAATCTGTGGAATTTAAAAGATATTTTGTTAAAATTTGATTTAGGGCAAAGGCGATTGTAGATAAGATCATCCACCAGAAAGCTCTACCTAAACTTATCTTAGAAATATCTCTTGATGAAATTAATATTGCTCCAGCCATTAATAAAAATATTCCTAAATATTTAAGTAGAGTAAAAATTTCTCCCAGAAATATTGTCGCAAAGATAAGAATGAATAAAGGGGAGAGATAAAATAAAGGGCTAACTCTCGATATTTCCTCAATCTTTACTGCTTTAAAGTAAAAAATAGCCATCAAAAGATAAAAAATCCCGGCGATAAGTGCGAGGAAAATATTAAAATATGAAAGATAGGAAAAGCCATAAGTAAAGTAAACAATTATGCTTGCCATTAATCCAATGGTAACCAGTATCATTACTGGAATAAGAGGGTTTCTAACCCACCTGGTCAGAATATACTTATCTACTATATTCACAACTGCCCAGATGAAGGCTGCTAAAATTGAAAAGGTTATCCACATAGATAATCTTTTAACTTTTGGTAAATCGCTTTAAAATTGAGGATTTAATGAGCTCAGTTTCTGGGGATTTTAGGAAAAAGGTGGAAATAAGATAAATTAAACCGGCCAGAGAACCAGCGATTAAGGTTTGGAAAATTGCTCCGGAAATGTTTTGAAGAGTAAAGAAAGCTCCGGCTGTCATTAGAATGCTGGCAGTCAGGATTTTTAAAAAAGAATTTAAAATTTCTTTTATCCCAAAATCACCGATTCTTCTATAAAGAAAAGCGACCAATAAAAGAAAGTGAAAAATTGCGCCAATTGACCAGGCCAGGGGTAAGCCCAAAATGGCTATTTCCTGACCAGCTGGCAGGGAAAAAAATTTAATGAAAAAATTGCTTAAAAAATTAGTGGATTTTAAAAGCCAAACAAAATAAAAACTTAAAGTAATGTTTAAAGTCATGACGGCCAGAACGATAAAGGTTGGAGTTTTTGTGTCTTGAAACGAGAAAAAAGTCCGAGAAAGCAAAGGAACCAAAGAGAGAGCAACAATTCCCAAACAAAATAACCCCAAAGAAACAGCAGTCAATTGAGCAGCCTGCTGACTAAATTCACCCTGCTTTAAAACAATTTCCACGATTTGATTTCTGAGGAGGTAGATTAAGAAAGTAATTGGCACAATAAAATAAAGGGTTTGACGGAAGGTGGAGGAAAAAACTTTAACAAATTCTCCATTTTTCTGGTTAGCCCAAGACCGTGAAAGAAAAGGAAAAGCAGCCGTAGCAAAAGAAACTCCAATAATGCCCAAAGGTAAGTATTGAAGATTGTAAGCTAAATTAAAAATAGTAATTGAACCAGTAGCCAAAGTAGAAGCAATAGCAGTGATAACTATCAGATTAATATGGAAAGAAGCGACGGCAAAAGTCCGGGGAGCCATCAAAAGGAAAACTTTTTTAATTCCTGGCTCTTGGAAATTAAAAATTGGCTGATATTTGAACCCGCAAGAGATGGCAGAAGGAATTTGAATTATTAAATGGGAAAAGGCACCCAGAATCACTCCCAAGGCCACTCCTAAAATTCCAGAATAAGGAACGATAAACAAAATGCCGAAAATTATTCCCAGATTATATAAAATGGGAGTCAAACTATAAATTAAAAAACGATTGAAATACTGCAAAACACCGGAAAAAATAGAAGACAGGCCCAGGAGAATAGGGCTTAAAAAGAGAATTCTGGTTAAAAGAGTGGTTAAAGAAAGTTGTTGGGGACTAAAACCAGGGGTAATCAGTTTTACCAGAGCCGGGGCAAAAAGAAAAATAGCCAAAGAAATTAAAACAAGAAAAAACAAAAAAATATTTAGGACATTATTAACAAACTTCCAGGCTTCCTTTTCGTTTTTTAAAAAATATTCGGAAAATAAAGGTAAAAAAGCCACAATAATACCGCCGGCAATTAAGATACTATAAATGAAATCCGGAATTCGAAAGGCAGCAAAGTAGCTATCTAAGTCGGGGCCGGCCCCAAAATGGCCAGCCAAAAGCCGATCCCTGACCAAACCAAGAAACCTACTGGTCAGAGCGGAAACGGCCAGCAAAAAAGCCGCAAAAGTGATGGTTTTAGTTTGAGAATTAAAAAAGCGGTTGAGCATTTTATTTCTTTATTTTATTATTTTTGCTCCTCCTTTACAAAACTTTAAATTTTGCTCCCGGACATTAAGTTCTTATTTTAATTCAAAATAAAAAGCTCAAGCAAACAATAAGCCGAATTCTGTCTCGCCCGCCCAACTTTTGCCAAAGAATTTCTAATTTTTTCGAAATACCACTGCAAAAGTTGGGCGGGCGAAGGCAATCATCTATCTAGGCCTTGAGTTACCCCAAGGCTCAAGCGAACTACTTTTCACTTCGACAAATCCGGAGATTGTCGAAATGTTTGTTCTTGCTCTTAGGTAGGAATTTAGCCGTTTCACCCCTGATGTTATCCACCAGGACTCACCCCGAAGAAGGGTGCTTCTTGCCTTCCGGCTCAAAGCGTCTCTGTTCGCATCCCTCGTCTCACGACGGGCGGGCGTTACCCACTACCCTTTTAACCAGCTTTGAACTGGTAAGAGTTCGGACTTTCCTCCCCGCCCTCTCGGCTTGATGTTCAACAGTAAAAACTTTAAATTTCTAATCTCTCCCTTGAAAATACTTTTTACATTAAACACCGCACTCAGAGGGCAGGGTAATTGCCTTGCCTACTTGAGCTAATTTTAGATTAACAAATCTAAATTTATCTGTCAATACTCTAACTGTATCACATTAATTCACGATCGTGAGTTAATGTGATATGATTAGAGTAATTTTTGAGTTTGGGATTGACTATTCAAAACTTCGTTAACCAATCTATCGGCTTCCTGGTTTTTTTGACGAGAGATTAATTTGAAATTAACTTTTTTAAAATCTAATCTTAAATTCCAGATGGTAATAAATAAAGATTGAATTTGAGGTTCTAAAATTTTATATAAACCGGTGAGTTGGTTAATTAAAAGTTCTGAATCTGCTCTAATTTCTATTTTCGTATTTTTGGCTAATTTTTTTCCAAAAACTTGCTTAAATTTTTTTAAGGCAAAAATTACTGCTTGATATTCCGCCTCATTATTTGTCGCCTCACCCAAATACTCTGAGTACTTTTTAAAAATAACTCCTTTTTCATTACAAAAAATGGCTCCTGCTGCCGCCGGGCCGGGATTTCCCCGAGAACCACCGTCAGTGTAGATAATTATTTTTTTCACCCCGTTAGAAGTCTGTCTTTATATAACTGATAGTTAATTTGGGACAGACATGGTTATAGGTATGACCCCGTCAGCATAAAACAGAAAAAATTTAAATTAAATTTTTTCTGCCGAGGACTTCTAACGGGGTTCATAAATTTTTAATTAAACACTTTTTAAATTTTTCCAGGTTTTCATTCTTTATTCTGAAACCCGAGGCCGATGAATGGCCACCATAAGTTATTAAATATCTTTTACATTTTTTCATCAAGGCCACGCTGTCTACTCCTTTTGGCGTTCTGACCGTGCCTGAGCTTTCTTTTTCTAAAATTTTAAAAATAAAAGTTGGTTTTTGATATTTATGACAAATAATTGAGGCGACTGAAGAAATCAAAGTAAACTCCCAGTCAGAATCTCCTTCAAAAATAATAGGGCTTTCTTTTTTCAGGAGGGAGGGGGAGTGGGTTAAAGGGTGGTGGGTGGGTTGTAGTCTTTTTTCCATTTCGGCCACCATTGCCTTTATTTTTTCTCTTCTCGTTTTACTCTTTTCTATTAATTTTTCAATAATTTTTTCTGATTCCTCTAAGGAAAAAGAGCTCAGCAATCTAAAGGAGGCTGGTAAACTGTGTTCCACATCTCTAACATTTAAAAGAGATATAATCTTGGATGCCATCCACTCAATGTCCTCGTTGTCGAAGGCGCAGCTCTTAAAAGTTTTCATTTCGAAAAAAGCTCTGATTCCCGGCCGCCAGGAATTTTTCAATGATTTTAACCCAAGGTTTATAAATTCTAAATTTTCATTTTCTTTAGGCATCATATCAGCTAAGGTGGCCAGAGCTGTCAATTCCAAAAAATTTTTTCTTAAATTTTCCGTCATTTTTTCTTTTAAAAGAGTTTCCGAAAATTTAAAAACGATTCCGGCAGTGGCTAATCCCTTAAAGGGATATTTATCTCCTTTCTGTTTTGGGTCAATAATAATTTCTGCTTCGGGCAATCCGTCCAAAATTTCATGATGGTCAATAATTATTACCTCAAAGCCCATTTTTTTAGCGAGTTTTACTTCTTTAAAATTTCCGATCCCCAAGTCAAGAGTTATCAACAAAGCAGAAGTGAATTTTTTCAGTTCATTTAATCCCTTTTTCGTTATTCCGTAACCCTCGATTTCTCTGTCAGGAAAATAAATGGTGGTAATTTCACCACCTAAATTTTTAATAGTTTCTTTTAAAATAATTACCGAAGCCACTCCATCCAAATCCGTATCACCATAAAGAATAATCTTCTCTCTGTTTCTAATTGCTTTCAAAATTCGTTTGGCTGCTTTTTTAAAATTCTTAATCTCCATAGTGGTACTGCAAAATTAGTTGCTCGTCCTCTCCAGCCTTACGGCTGGCCCGAGCACATAATTTATGTGCTCGGTTCGGGCCAGCTGTTTAAAACCCTCGGTTTCTAAGATTTTCGTCTTCAGCGAAAGCCTGTTTTCCTATACGGGGAAACCGGAGGGTTTCTTCGACCCCCTTCCGATTTGAGATGCTTTGTTTATCTCAGTGCTTCTAAACCTGGTAATTTTTTGCCACTCAAAAATTCTAACATTGCTCCACCTCCTGTTGAAATATGGTCAAATTTATCAAACAGGTCAAATTTATTTAAGGCCAAGACGGTATCTCCACCGCCAGCAATTTTAAAAGCAAGATGATTTCTGGCAATGATTTGAGCAATTTCTTTGGTTCCTTTTGCAAATTTTTCTTCTTCAAACATTCCCAAAGGACCTGACCAGAAAATCATTTTCGCTGTTTTAATAATTCTGGAAAAAATTTTGACTGTCTCTGGTCCAATATCATAGCCTTTTTCTTCTTTTTTAATCTGACCGGGGCCGCCTTGACGAAGATAGCCTTCTTTTAAACCCGTCTCCAGAACGGCCAAAGAAATGAAAATATCAACTGGCAGATGAAGTTTCGGGCAAGTCAAATCAATTTTTTCAATTGTTTTAATTACCTCTGGCTCTGGTATTGGTTGACTGAGTAAAATTCCTTTGACAGCTAAAATGGCATTGGCTATCTCACCACCCAAAAGCAAGTGATCAGCCTTTTTTAGGAATTTTTCAATTACTTTTATTTTAGAAGAAATTTTTACTCCTCCAATGATGGCGACCAGAGGCCTCCAAGGTTTTTTTAAAACTTTAGAGAGAATTCTAATTTCCTTTTCCAGTAAAAGACCGGCTCCCGATGGCAAATATTTTGGAATTCCCACTATTGAGGCATGACTCCGATGACAAACTCCAAAGGCATCGTTAATATAAATGTCGCCCAATTTTGCTAATTTCTTAACAAAATTTTCATCATTTTTTTTCTCCTCTTGGTGAAACCTCAAATTTTCCAAAAGCAAAATCTCCCTAGACGTCATTTCCAAAACCCGCTTTTTTGTTTCTTTTCCAATACAATCATTGGTCTTAGTAATCGAGTAGTCAAGATATTCTTTCAGTTTCTCTTGAATCGGGGTCAATCTTAAACTCTCAACTACTTTCCCTTCTGGTTCACCGAGGTGGCTCATTAAAATTATTTTGGCTCCTCTTTTTGCTAAATATTTAATGGTGGGAATGGTTTGTTTGATTCTAAAATCATCCAAAATATTCCCTTTCTCATCAAGAGGAACATTGAAATCACATCGAACCAAAACTTTTTTATTTTTAACATTAAAATCTCTTAAAGTTTTCATTGATTTATTTTATGTTATTTATGTTGTCTCATGCCATTTCCTGGAGATAACACTTTTCACAATAGACAATTTCGGGTTTCTCTAGAGTATAAATAGTCAGAAATTCATTTGGGCAGGAGTTATTGCCGTGAAAAAGTATTATCTTCTTTTAATTTGGCGTGAGCGCATTGAATAACTTTACCTAAAATATCATCTTTGACATCTTTAATATGGTCAGGTAATTCTTTGGTTTTAATATCTGGCTTGATATTCCTTTCTTCTGGTTTTTTCCAAGAATAACCTTGTTTTAGAGATTCTTTCTTGTTTAAAAGAAAATACTCTTGAACTATAGTTTCATTATAGCAAAAAAAAGATAATTTTAATAGATAGTTTCATTGTAGCAAAAAAAAGATAATTCTGACAGAGAAAACTTACCATATTTATTTATATATAGACCCTGCTTTCTTATCAATATAAGACATTTTATTCATATGTTCTATTATATTATTTTTTTGGGAACTAATTTTTTATATTTTGATTTGGTGTATTGTTTGTTGAGGATGCAGTATGTTTTCATTTAACATTTTATTGCTTCTTATTGTCAAGTATATCATAGGCGAGTGCAGGTATTTGACAATGTTAAAATTGCTACAGATTTAATTATTGGAGTTGTTGATAATCTATATGATATAGCCGCCCATTGACTTTAAGGTCTTAAAATTTTATATTTTACTAATGGCTAAGAAACTCAAAAAAACAAATAAAAAATCCTTGCCAAAAACTGAAACTGAAAAAGTTAGCCCAATTAAAAGAACTAAAATCAAGGTGGTTGGGATTGGCGGTGGAGGAGGGAACATTGTTTCCGAATTAGCTCAGAGAGTAAAAAAAGCCACTTTTTTAGCTGCCAATACTGATTTACAGGCCTTAAAAGAAATTTCCCGAAAAGTAGAGTGTTTTCCTTTTGGCCAGGATTTTACCCATGGCTTGGGAACGGGTATGAATCCAGAAATAGCCGAGATGGCCAGCCAGAATGAAAAAGAAAGAATTAAAAAAATATTACAAGGTCAGGACTTGGTAATTTTCATTGCCTGCCTAGGCGGAGGAGTCGGTTCGGGCGCTGCTCCTATTTTTGCTAAAATCTCTCAGAATCTGGGAAATCTCAGTTACGGCATTTTTACTCTACCTTTTAAATTTGAGGGAGAAAGAAAAATGGAAATTGCCAAAAAGACTTTAGAAATTTTAAGACCAAAATTAAATGCCATTACTATTTTGCCCAACGAAAGAATTTTCCAAGTTATTGATAAAACTACACCTTTAAAAGAGGCATTTTCGGCCATCAATAAAAGTTTAGCTCAAAGTTTAGAGGGTTTAATCGAAACAATTTATCAACCTGGTCTAATTAATATTGACTTTTCCGATTTAAGAACTATTCTTACGGGGTCACGGGGAAGACTGGCTTATTTAAATACTCTTTCCCTTCCCAGAAAAGAAGGAGCAGCCAAAGAAGTGATTGATAAGGTACTGACCTCTCCTTTATATCCTTACGGGATAAAAGGAGCCAAAGGGGTTTTATTTAATATTGTTGGTGAAAAAGGATTATCGCTGGAAGAAGTCAGCTGGATTTCCAAAACTATCTCAGAAAAAACCCATAAAGAAGCAAAAATTATCTTTGGGACCCAACCCCTCTCTTTCAGAAGAGGGGCTGGATATCAAAATATTATTAAAACGACAATTTTTGCCACTGGTTGCCCAACCAAAATTTTTTCTAGTGAAGTGCCCAAAAAATCAAGAGGAAGAAAAATTAAACAGCCAGTGGAAAAACCAGCAGAAAAAAAGAAAAAAACAGATGCAGAAGTCAAACGCTCGAGCAAAGTGAAAGCGGAAGATGAAGCCAGAGCTTTCAGCGACCAGCCACCAAAGGTTAAAAAGGTGAAATTAAAAAAACCAGAAAAAAAATTACCGCTTCAATCTGAGGAGCTTCAGGAAAAAGAAGAAATAAACAAAGTTCAACGACCGGAAGCTGAAATACCGAAAAATCCGCCAGCTGACAAACCATCCCTCCCAGAAGGAAAAGTGGAGATTAAAATTAGAAAAAATACCCTTCAGCTCAAAAAAGACTACAACCCACCCTCCACCCTCCAAGGAAAATCATATAGCTACAACC
>JASEJL010000026.1 GCA_030016465.1 Patescibacteria group bacterium
TCAGCCTAAATTTTGGCTATTTTAAAAATTTAATGCTTTTCCTTTAAATATCAAAGCTTTTCCTTTAAATATCAAAAAATCTATTAGTATCAATTCTGAATTTTGTTGCTAAAAATTTTAAAAGATTTTTTAATGATGACCAGATTTCGTTTTCGTCTAAATCGCTTCCTAAAACATGGGTCTGCCACCAGCGCGGGAATTCATATTTAGCAAACTCCGGCCGGATTTGATCGAAAGTGATAAAACCTACATACATTGCTCGCTTGAAAAATATCTTAGCAACCTCATAATGCTTTTTAACAATATCAGGTGCTAATTTTTCTTCATTGCTAAGAAAATTTTTATATTCTGGCAAAACCTCTTCTTCACTCCATTTTTTAAATGGCTTTTGCAATATTTCTTTCAAAAAAATTTAGTTGTTGATTTAATTTGCATAATTTTAAAATTTTGATATAATAGAGTTGTGCAGGGATGTTCACTTACCGAAGAGCAGACTTGCTGAAGAGATGAAAGTCTGCCGCCCTGGAGTTCTGGTTTTACCAGAAAAGGTGTGGTTTCTCTCTTGTGACTCCCTGCACTTTTTATTTCCAGAGGACACTCCTATAAATAGGATACCATCTATCAGATAAATTTTATTTTCTAAACTCGTTTAATAATTTCTCAAAATCTTTTTTTCATTTCACTAATTCTTCTCTAAATGCTTTTCTAAAATTGAGTAGTATTTATTTTCCCACTTCAATTTGATTGGGAGTTTCTAAAATAATCTCTGGTCTACCCTGATATTCTTTTACCTCTCCCATAATTCTGACGGTTTTATTCAAATAATAATTTTCTGGATTTTGAACAAATTTATATAAATTCGAACTGAAAATCACGCCGGTAAAACACTGATTAGGATAGGCTTTCTCAAAATTTAAAAATACGGTATTGCTTTTCAAGTCACGATGAGTGTCAACAACTCTTCCTTCAACAATCAACTTTCTTCCCAGATATTTTCCAGCCTGGCAAGCACCCACTACATCAAATCCCAGCTTTTCTGGAGTTAATTTTTCCCATTGAAATTCAGCTTTTTTCTCCTCAACAATTTTTCTTTCACCCCATTTACAGTCAACTCTATTCTCTCTTGCTTTCTTTTCAGCTTGAACAATTTCTTCTCTATATTTTACATCTTCCGGAGAAAAACGAGCCACTACTAATCCTTCTTTTACTAGTTCTAAACTGATATTTTTATTATCAAGAAAAACATATCTTAAATATCGACACCACTGGTCTAAATCTTCTTTTCCTTTTTCCAATCTTACTTCTTTATTCAAAATTAACTTTTCTAGGCCAGTTTTCGCCACCTCGTAGCAAGGGTATCCCCTTTCATCAGCGTCAATACCTAGAATCCTCACCGAATATCCTCCTTCAATCAAAAAAGTATCGCCATCAATAATTTTTGTGACTAATCTCAAAGCTCCATCAGGAAGCTCGGGAACATTTTCACAACCCTCGCCAGTTACTGACTTTTGGCTTTCGCTAACCAGCTTTCCTTTCTCTCCGGAAAAATAAATCGCTCCACCAATAATTAAAGCCCCAATAACAATCGCCAAAAATATTTTATTTTCCTTCAAAAAATTTCTCATTTAATTTCTTTCTCTTGATGCTCTAATATTTTTTCCCATTTATCAATTCTTCCTTAAATGCTTTGGCTAAAATTGATTGTTTCACCCTCGGCTAAAAGAATTAATTAAAAAATGTCCGTAAATAAATTCGTAAATTAATTGTAGGAAAAATCTTACCCTTCTAATTCTCGTCTAATTTCACTGAATTCAGTTTCAACTTCTTTAAGTCTTGTTTTCAATGCCTTTATTATAGCAGCCCCTTCTTTTACTTTTTTTAATCCTTCTTCTACATCAACATCTTCTTGTTTCTCAAACCAATCAACAATTTCTTCAAGTTTGCCTAAAGATTCTGAGATTTTTATTTTTTTATTTTCAGCCATTTTTATTAGGGGCCCACCTCGCCCCTCGCAGAGGGGCGAGGTGGGAGAAGGCGGGGGATGGGTTGTAGTCTTTTTTAATTTTTTTGACCTTTGATGTAAATCTTCCTTTATAAAGCTTTGTAGTTAAAATGTCACCGATTTTAATCTTTACTATTTCTTTTATTACTTTATTTTTTTGATCGAAAACTATACTATAACCCAATTTTAAATTTCTTTCGGGATTTAAAATAGCCAAATGCTTTTCTTTGTTCAATATTAAATCTCGTTTTTCTTTTATTGAAATCTCTAAATATTTGAGAATGTCTTTACTAATAGCTTTTATCCTTTTTTCTATTTCTATTTTTTTCCGATATAGATTCTCAAAATTATTTCTAATTTCTCTTGCCAAACTATTAAAGATATTAAATACTTGGCTAAAATTAGAAATTAATTTTTCTATTAATAGATTTAATCTAGATTTGTTTTCCTTCAATAGCTTCTCAAAGTTACTTAAAACATCGCCTGATAACTCTTTAATTTTATCAAAGGTTAGTTCTAAACAATTTCCAAAATCATCTAACAATCTTTCTTCTAAATAAGGTATCTGTTTTTGGAGAGATTCCCAGGATCGATTTAAATAAATGGCAGCAGCTGTAGGAGTGGAGACTGAAATATCAGCAACTAAAGAAGCTATTGGCACATCCACTTCATGGCCTATTCCAGTGAGAATGGGAATATTAGAAGCAAAAATAACCCTTGCCAAAATCTCATTATTAAACGCTTGTAATTCCTCGAAACTTCCTCCTCCTCTTGCTATTATTAGAACATCTAAATTTGGCATATTTGCATTAAACCATTTTATTGCTTCCATCAAGCTAAAAACAGCTTCTATCCCTTCTACTCGGGCATTATAAAAATATACTTTAAATCCGAAAGGTTTCAAATTTTTTAAAAAATCTTGAATAACAACTCCACTTTTTGAAGTAATCAAGCCAATATTTTGAACAAAATCAGGAATTTTTCTTTTCCGAGCAAAAAGCCCCTCTGACTCCAACTTCTTTTTAAGGAGTTCATAGGCTTTCTTCAAAGCCCCTTCTCCCCAAAGCTGAATTTCTTCAACATTAAGGGTGAATTCTCCTTTATATCTTAATTCAGGTCTTCCTAATACTCTTATTTTCATTCCATCTTCGAGATCAAAACCGAAACTTTCCAATTTATACTTGGAGAGATTACAGTTTAAAATCGCAAACTCATCTTTTAAACTAAAGAAAATCCATCGATTTTGCCAATTTTTAAAATTACTAACTTCTCCCTCTATCCATACCGGCTCAATTTCAGTAATAGCCTCATTAACAAGTCTAGTAAATTCACTCACGCTAACAACTTTAATTTTTTGATTCGCTTCCAAATAAGGCATGTTATTTCTCAATTAATTCTTCGACTTTTTGTTGATCTCGCCTAATTTTTTTTGTTGTTGTTGACCTAGGTTTATTCATATGTTTCTGGATTAATAATATCGTTTTCAGGAACGAAAGTTTTAGCCACTTCTATTATATTTCTATCTGCACTAATCAATTTTACATCTAAAAATTCTTTTTTAACTATTAAAAATGTCGCTAAATGTAAAAGGTCAAGAGATTTTAAATATCTTTTTTCTAAAATTTCTCTTGTCTCTTTTATGATTTCTTCAGTTAAAACAATTTTTTTCATCTTTAGCAGATCATCACCAAACTGGGCTATTAAAGAATCAAAAACATCTTTAGAAATCGGCTGAACTTCGCCTATTGCTTGAGGATACTTATATAAACAAAACAATACCCTATTAACTTCGACAAGGGTAAGGTTTAAATATAAAATAACCGAAGAAGAATCTTCAATTATTTGATTAACGAAAGCAGAGCCTTTTTCTTGTTTATATCGCTTAAGAAATGCGCTTGTTTCAAGATAATAATTTGCCATTTATATTTATTCATCTTGTTCCCGTTCTTCTAAAAGAATTTTAGTTAAAGAAGGTAAATCTTTCGTTATTTCCCAAATTTTTTCAATTCCTGGAGCTTTTTTTGCAATTTCTTTTAGGTTTTGTTCAAGTTCGGCACTACCGTAATGAGGATTAGTTAATCGTTCTGGTAAAATTAAAATTTCCTCTTCTTTTATGGGTTGTACTTTCGGATATTCTACGGTTGGTGGAATTATCTCAATATTCGGATACAATAAATCTCCCCACTTTTCTTTCACTTTATCCATTAAATTCTCTCTTCTGCTAATCTCTCCTGTATATTTTCTATCTAACTCAATAGTGGGAATTATTATTTCTCTTATAGCTTCTGCTGTTTGATAAACTGGCATAAATCTTAAAAGATTATTTAATTTGTTCCCATTTTTGGGAATCAATATTCATATCAATTGCCGGCCTATTATCCCTAATTGTTTTTTGTACCTTTCCCTTAAACACAAATTGATCCGATAGCTCATCGCTTTCAATATAAGCTCCCGCATATCTTACTTCGGCTAATTCTTTGTCTCCAAGAACCTCTAAAGGATGAAAAGGAATTCCAAGTTTCATTTCTTTGGCATAAATTTCGTATAAATCCCATAAATCTTTTTCTAATTCTCCTTTTGCTTTTTCAATTGGCAATCCTAAACCCTCTGCTTCATCTCTTGTTATTGGATAACCGTGAATACATATTCTACTTGTGACTTCTTCTACTACTTTTTTGATTTCTTCTTTTGAAAGTTTTTTTGTTTTTGGCATTTCTAAAAGTTTTTCGGCAATCATCTTTCCCATTCTGAAAGCCCGGTAGGCATTTCCTAAGCTTAAAGGATGAATTTTTTCTGTTAAATTCGTGAAAACTTTATCCATTTCTTCTTCTTTGACTTTTGCCATTTCCCGAGCCAAAAGAAAATAAGAATTTAAGTCTTCCACACTTATTTCTAATCTTTGTTGAGGATTTAAGGGATTTTGAGGATTGTAAGGATGCATTGTCGTTGGATCAACTGGACTTAACTCCCCCAATTTTCCCATCACTATCTTATCAGCTCCAAGAGCAATTAAAGTTCCGGCACTATGACATCTATAAGGCACCAAAACTTCAAATTCATTACAAGAACTTCTTATCAATTTTACTAATCTTAAAGGGGCTACCATATCTCCACCTCTTGTATAAAGAAAAAGGCTAATTTTTTTAACACGACCAATATTTTCTAAATGACGATTAAAAACAGGAATTACATCATCAGCAATTCTCGTAGCAAAGGGTTGACGGTCACCAGTAATATAAGTAATGACCCGCGATTGCCGATTTTCTTCAATATTTTTAATTAAATTTGATTTATCCATAATCTTTAATTATTTTTAACAGGTTTTTAATCTCTCTTACAATAGTAGCAATTTTCTTTTCTTCTTGCAATACTTCTTCCCCTAGTTTTTTGGGTGACTTAAAAGATTAATTTTGGGACATAGACCGCCTTTGGGAGAGATATTGGCAAAAGCACCAGCCGAAAGACTGATAATTGTATGAAAATTAAAATTTGCTAAAAGTTCTTTTTTGACTTTCAAATAGGGTGCCAGAAATTCTATCTTTATTCACTTCCGTAAAAAACTTTAACTTTTATCAGCTTCAAATCTTTCATAGATTTTTAATTATTTAATCAATTCTCCTTTAAATGCTTTGTCTAAAATTGATTTGATTTTCATTATTTCTCAATTAATTCTTCAACTTTTCAGATTAAAAAAATTTATTTTAAGCTGATTTTAATTTAATTTTTCCTAAAAGCTAATTTATTCTCCTTAACTTCGGCCTAAATTTTAGTTACTAAATCCCAGCTGGTTCCTTTGCCATCTAAAACAATCATGGCATGAAAATCTTGATAAATTTTAACATCTTTGGGTAGGCTTTTCTCAAATAAATCTTGGAGGTAGTGGTAAGAAAATTTATCGCTTAAATTGTGTTTTTTAACGAAACGTCTGGTATATTCATCAATCACAAAAACTGGCTTATCCCCAGCATAAAGAAGAATAGAATCGGCTGTTTCTGGGCCAATGCCAGAGAGCTCGAGAAGTTGCTCTCTACAAATTTCTAAATCCTGCTCAAGAAATCTTTCTAAAGAGCAGTGATTTTCAATAATGAACTTTGAGAATTGAAAAAGCCTTTTTGTCTTTTGTTTGTAAAAACCAGAAGGTTTAATAAGGGTTTCTAGTAATTTAAGATTTTTCTTCCCGATTCGATAAACTCCTTCAATAGATAAAGCTTTTGCCCTTCTAAGATTTTTCAAAGCCAGCTCCACATTTTTCCAGTTCGTCCTCTGGGTCAAAATTGCGCCCAGGACAATTTCCTCCCTTTCTTGAGTATTCTTTTTCCTCTTACACCACTTCCTCCAAAATCTTGCTGGTTTCCCATATTTTTTCAAAAGCCCAAGATAAAGCTGATAAATTTTCATTTTCAAACTAAAATTTTGAAACCTCTTTTAGCCATTGTCCATACTGACAATCTGGGCTATGTAAGGGTGGTATATCTTTTCTCAAAAGGCCGACTGCTTCTTCAAAAATTTCCTGAACATAAGAAGGGTCGGTGTCTATTACATGAATTTCTTTTTTAAAAGGCAATCTGTCAATAAAACCACTTTCCTTATCCACCACATAAAAAGCTAAGCATCCCTTTCTAACCGTTTTCAAAAGTAAATCTACCGCCGCATTAAGGGAATAAGGATAAGGTTGGGGTCTTTTAATGCCCATCCTTTTCTCCAGCCAAAAACAAAGCGGACACTCAAAATACAAATTCAAAGAATTCGGCGACAACTGTATTGGTTTGTTATTGTTCATCTTAAGCAAGTTTAAATTTCGCTAAAAACTTTTCTTAAAGCTGGAAGGTCAAATTAATTCTCCTTTAAATACTTTCTACTACTAACTCCTGCCGTTGGGCTAATTTTTCATTTTTTAAAAACCATTGAAATTAAAAAGATTAAAGCGCTAACTAAAATAATCAAGGGACCGGCCGAAAAGTTAGACAATTTAAAAAACGAAATTCCGAAAAAAGAAGATAAAATCCCAAAAAAGGTTGCTAGAAAGGTATATTGAGATAAATTCCGGCTGAGATTCCGAGCGCTACAGGCTGGAATGGCAACTAAAGCCGCGGTTAAAAGTCCACCCACCATCTTTACTCCTAAAGCCGCAATCATGGCAATGCATCCTAGATAAAGGAAATTATATTTTTTGACATTGATTTTTTCAGCCTTAGCTATATCTTCAGAAATATTAATCAAAATCATTTGGGGATAGATTTTTTTGATTACTGAAGAAACCAAAATAATTAAAACAACTGAAATGACCACTTCCCAAAAACCGACTCTGGAGATATCTCCGACCAAAGCAGTTTCCGTTTCTTCAATTGGTAAAAACAAAAAGGCAATGCCTACCCCTGAAGCAAAAACAATGGCTGTTAGAGCCTCCATTGGCAGTTTTGTTCTCATTTCACAAAGCCATATTAAAATAATTCCTAAAATTACAAAAGGAAAAGCCCCCAGCGAAACATCAAAACCATAAATTAAAGCTAAGGCAATTCCTGGCAGAGCTAAATGACCCAAAGGACAGACAGCCAAAGCCATTCGCTTTGAAAGCATCAGGGTTCCTAGATATCCAGCTGCACCGCCAATAAAAATTCCAGCTATTAAACTAAGAAAAAATTGAGAGCCCATAATGTTTAAAAATTGAAAATTGAAAATTTTTAATGTTTATGGTGTTCGTAGAATTTTACTTCTTCACCATAGAGTTTTTGTAAATTTTCTGGGGTTAAAACTTCTCTGGGAACACCCTGGCAAATTGGACATTTATTTAAACAAATCACATAATTTGAAAATTTATAGACAACACTTAAATCATGGGTGACTAACAAAATTGTTAGATTCCTCTCTTCTTTCAGTTTAGCCAATAAACTGTAGATGGTCTCTTCCCCACCAATATCAATTCCTGTTGTTGGCTCATCA
The DNA here is from genome assembly GCA_030016465.1 of Patescibacteria group bacterium. Lineage (GTDB taxonomy): Bacteria > Patescibacteriota > Minisyncoccia > Minisyncoccales > DG-74-1 > Yes71-31. Next base: position 7,943 of record JASEJL010000026.1, read on the forward strand.
AAAAGTAAAATATCAGGATTTCCAATTAAAGCCCAGACAACCAAGATTCTCTGAAATTGGCCAGAAGAGAGGTTGCCAATCTTTTTATCTAAAATTTCCTCCCCAAACCCTACAGAATTTAAAGTCTCTTTTATTTCTTTCCTAGAAATTTTTTTCAGTTTAAAAAGTTCTTCAACATTCATTGGAATATCCCTTATAAATGGCAATCGCTGAGGAACATAGCCAATTTTAACTTCCTTTGTCCACTTGATTTCTCCTTGATAAGGAAAAAGTCCTAATAATGTTTTTAGTAAAACTGTTTTCCCTGCCCCATTTGGTCCCAAAATTGTCAAAACATCACCTTCTTTCACTTCAAAAGAGAGCTCTTTGATAATCTCTTCCTCCTCCAGCTTCACATTTAAATTTTTTACTTTTAAAATAATTTCTGACATTTTTAGAGCTCGATTATTTTCCCTTTAGTATAACAAAAACCATTTTATTCAGTCTTCTTATTAAGCACTATCTTTTAAGGAATGTTGAGGTTAGACCTCAACCGACTTTCATTTAATTTTATTATAGAAATTTTACAAATTTATTATTTTTATCAACAAGAATTTTTTTTGGTTTTATCGGTTTATCAGTTAATTCAAAACCCATAATTATAATTTCATCATCTCTTTTGATTAAATGACAAGCTGCCCCATAGATAACTATTTTCCCAGAATTTCTCTTTTCTTCGGTCACATAAGTTTCTAACCTCGCTCCATTTGTATTATCTACTACTAAAACTTTCTCTCCCACAAGGAAACCAACCTTTTCTATCAATGCCTTGTCTATTCCTATACTTCCTATATAATCTAAATTTTCATCAGTAACTGTGGCCTTATGAATTTTTGACCTTAACACCCACCTCATAAAATTATAACTTCTTTTTTATTCTTTTTAACCCCCCTTCGGGCGATTGGGTAAACCACTTAAGAGGGATTGTTAAGGGGGATATCCCCTTTAATTTTGTTAATTTAGTTTAGATTTACCTTCTTGGTTTTAATTCAATTTCTGGCGCCCATTCGCGAAAGCGAATGGGAAGGTGGCGGGCGAATTGTAGTCTTTAAGTAAATCAAATTTTACAATAAAATTTTCAAAAAATCCTTTTTGGCCTAAAACACCGTAACCATAAGGAGGAATATCATAAGAAAATCCACAATATAATTTGTAACTCCAGTCACCTATTTCAGCGTTGATAAAATGAAAATAAGCGGTTAATTTTTCACCGCTTATCCCTCCAAAGATTTCCTTTTTGCCCGATTTAACATCTAATCCTAAAATTTCTCCAACTGCCGCATGGAAAATACTATAATCTGCACCAGAATCTATTAATGCTCTATAACCAACTTTTTTACCTTCGTGCTCCAGTATAATTGGAATGACCGGTCTTAAAATAAATTTTCTTTTCGGGAAGGCTTCACTCTCTTTTGCAGAAATCTTTTGATATTTAAATTTCATACCCTGAAAGGGGCACCGACATAAGGGATAATTTCAGTCGGGACTTTAAACAAAATAGGAACTTTCACTCCTTTTTTTTTGAGCTTTCTTAAAAACTTTTTTTGCCTCCTTATCAAAAGCAACAACTCTTTTTTCATCTTTATCCAAAGCTACCCAAAGCCCTTTATATTTCTTATAAATTTTTGTCCAATCTATAGCCATATATTAAAAATAGCACAAACCAAGCAAATATGCAAAAACTATTTCACTAATTCTCCTTTAAATGCTTTGTCTAAAATTGATTGGTTATTTTTTATCTTTTCTTTAAATTTGAGATAAAAATTTTTTCGGAGAAATTATTTTTATCCCTTTATATTCTTTAACTTCTAATAAATGTTTATCTCCAGAAATAACAAAAGAGGCTTTTGCCTCTAACGCACATTCGAGAATTTTATTATCCGAGGAATCTTTTTTAATAATGTTTAATTTCTTTTTAGGATAAACAATTTCACTATTAAAAACTATGATTTCTAAAAATTCTTTGACTTTTTCTGGGGGAACTTTAAATTTATACAAAAGCCTTTCTTTTATTTCTTCCAGGATTTGAGGAGAAATAGAATTTAAAATAGCCCCTCTGAGAACTTTCTTAAATATTTGATGAGGGGCCCCTTTCCAAAATAAAGCCGAAATAAAAATATTAGTATCTAAAACTACTTTAATCATTCTCTAAAGCCTGTTTCAGAGTAATTTTTTTCTTTCTAGCAAAACCTCTCCCCCATTTAGCCAACTCCTCAAATTTCTCTAAATTTCTCAATAACCTCTCTTTTCTTTCGTATTCTTCTAATCTTTTGCCAAGTTTTTGATATTTTTCCAAATCTAAAATCACCACTCCCCCTCTTTTCTCAACAACCTCTTTTTTAATTAAAATGTTTTTATTTGCCATACAATTTAATATTAATGCTTAAAATTTAAAAGTCAAATAAATTACTCCACTAATTCTCCTTCTCGCCCCGTAGTGAGCTTTGCTCTACTTCGGAGTAAATGCTTTGCCTGCCCCGTAGTTGCCGAGCGAAGCGAGGCATACTTCGGGGTCTAAAATTGATTGGTTTAAGTAAAATTTTGTTACTTTTAGCTTATTGAAAATTTTCCATAGTCCGTTGCCTTGACCAGGTTTTTTATGTTATACTGTAAATGGCGAGTGTGGATCTCTTGTCTATGAGCCTCTATGAGCCGCTCTTTTATTTATCCTATAATCCCTAGCAAACCCTTGACAACCATTCTTGATTTGCTAATATATTATTAGAATCACCAGGAAAAAGCACCTCTTAAGGTTTCGTCCTTCGGC
>JASEJL010000027.1 GCA_030016465.1 Patescibacteria group bacterium
ATACCAGAGATCTCACCTTGGATCTCAGAGACCTCACTTTGGATCCCAGAGACATTGCCCGAGACCTCCTCGTCTCGTGGACGCCGATGACACTGTTCCGGTCACCGGTTCTCTCCTCCGGCTTCCCCAGCGAAAGATTGGAGAGAACTGGCTGACGTATATCCTCATTCATCCTTATCACCTTCTTTCGTTTTCTGGCTTTTGCTTGGCTTACCTTCATCTTACCTTTCTGTCCCTTACAGAAAGATGAGATTACTAATAAACCAGCCGTAGCCAAATCTTTATGAAACATAATATCACAAAAAATAATTCTGTCAAGGATTGATTTCTTTTTGGGATTTGCTAATATAAAATACATATGAAAAAAGAAATACACCCAAAATATTATCCTAATGCCAGAGTTCTGTGTGCTTGTGGAAATACCTTTACGGTTGGTTCTACTAAAGAATTTATTGAAGTTGAGATTTGTTCCAAGTGTCACCCCTTTTATACTGGCAAAGAAAAAATCGTTGATACTATGGGTAGGGTTGAAAAATTCAGAAAACGATTAGCCAAGAAAAAATAATGCCCGAGATTAAAACAATAAAAGAAGAATATGACGAGATTTTACAACGGCTCACTGATCCTGAATTGATTTCTGATTGGGAAAAATTTGAAACACTTACCAAAAGAAAAAATTATCTTGAAAAAATCATTGGAAAAGAAAAAGAGATTAAAAATTTAGAAAAACAGATTGAAGAAAACAGGGCAATCTTAAAATCCCAGGAGGACCAAGAACTTGTTTCTCTGGCCGAAATCGAAATAACTCAATTGGTTGAAAAGAAAAAAACATTGGAAGAAGAATTAAAAAAACTTCTCTCAGAAGAGGAAAAAAATGTGCCGAGCTCGGCTTCGCCGAGCTCGGCAATTGTGGAAATCAGGGCTGGCGCCGGCGGAGAAGAAGCGGCTTTATTTGCTGCCGATTTATTTAGAATGTATTCAAAGTATTCTGATTCAAAAAATTGGAAAAAAACAGTTTTGGATTGTCATTATAGCGAGCTGGGCGGGATAAAACAAATTATTTTTGAATTGAAAGATGGTGATGTTCTCTCAGAAATGCAGAAAGAAGCCGGAGTTCACCGCGTCCAGAGAATCCCGATCACCGAAAAGTCGGGCAGAATTCACACTTCCACCGTCTCCGTAGCCGTATTACCCAAACCCCAGAAAGGCAAAATTGTCATAAATCCCAATGATTTAAAAGTAGATACTTATAAAGCCTCGGGTCCCGGTGGCCAATATGTCAACAAAAGGATGACTGCTGTCAGAATTACCCATTTACCCAGTGGCCTGGTAGTTACCTCTCAAACCGAAAGGAATTTACAGCAAAACAGGGAAAATGCTCTGAGTATTCTGGAAGCTAAGCTTTTAGAAAAAAAAGAAATGGAAGAAAGTATAAAAATGGGTCGGGAGAGACGCGCCCAAATCGGCAAAGCTCAAAGAGCAGAAAAAATCAGAACTTATAATTTCCCTCAGAACCGGATCACCGACCATCGCATTAAAAAATCCTTCCACAACCTTAAAGAAATCATGGAAGGAAAATTAGAACCAATAATTTCGGCGTTACAAAAAAGCAATGTTTAAAACCTGGTGTTAAACACAGAAATCAGTGTCGGGTACTGATTATCCACAGTGTATCACATTAATTCACGATCGTGAGGTAATGTGATATGTTTAGAGCCAAAAAAATCAGTGTCGGGTACTGATTACGACTGATTACGATAATTAAAGAGCTCCTTCGTTAACCCATTTCTGCCACTGATTAGCTTTCTGCATCACCAAGTTTCTATACCATTCTCCGTTGGCTTCCTGACAGCGAGTTGTCATTGTGGAAGTTCCACACAAAAAAGCGGTTACTGCTCCAATTTCTGACTGTTGGTTTTGGGTACTAGCATTCCAATCGGCTAAATATAATGCAGCAGCTAAAAAAGCATCTCTTGCTCTCCAGGGATTGGCTGGTCTAACTCCGGTAATATTTTCCACTCTTTGTTTGTAACCCGAATTAAGCCAAGTAGTGGGCATAAATTGAGCTGGACCCATTGCGCCTCCCATCTGAACTTTGCCGCCATCAACATAACAAGAAACAGGCGTAGTATTGGGATTAAGCCCTAATTCTTTGGTTATCCTTTCAAAAGCATCCCATTGCCTACTGTTCATAACCTGCTTATAGCTTAATTCCGGATGACGGCAGACAGGCTGACCAGCACAATTGCATTGCCCCACATTAACTCCTAAAGCTGATTCTACTTCTAATAACCCTAAAATTAAAGCCGGTCTTACTCCCCCAGCCGCATTTCCTGCCCATTTTGCTAATTCATATAACTCCTTGGGATCAGTTGGGACCGCCAATCCTGGCAAGCTTAATTGAGCAATTCTTGCCATTATCTCACCCACTCTTTTTTCCAGTTCTTGTTTCTCTTTAAGATATTGTTGATACTGAGCTTCAGTCATTTTTCGAAGCTCCTCTAGTTTTTTTCTCGTCGCTTCGCTTTCTTGTTTTTGAATATTTTGAACTTTTACGGTTTGCGCCAGATTCTCTTTTTCTGCATCTAATTTTTCTTTTTGCCTTTCTAAACTGGATTTCAACCCTTTAATTTCTTCAAGAAGTTCTTGGTTTTTTTGATTCAAAATCTCCAAGGTCATTAAATTATCAAAAAAACCAGAAAGGGTTTTTTCCGAAAGCAAAATCTCAATTAAAGATTTTTGGTCCTCCTCATAAACGGTTCTTAAGATTCCGACCAGTTTTTCTTTTAAATCCTCAATTTTAAGAGAAGTTTTTTCAATAGAGGTCTCGGTATCTGCTATCTGGAAACTCAGGTCCTTAATCATTATATTGCCTTGCTGAATCCGAAGTTCAAGCTGCTGGATTTTTGTCCTTAAGACACTGATTTGATTTTGAAGGGTCTTTTTCTCTTGTTCGGTTTTGCCAATGACTCCTTCTAATTTTTTAATTTTTCCCTGGAGTTCTTTCCATAAGGCTTTGCACTCTTGTATGGTCTGACAATCCTCTTGAGAAATTGCCGAAAAATTCGGTAAAACCAAAACCGATAGCAAAACAAGTAATAGAGTTATTTTAAAAAATTTACTCATCAGAAGTGACTTCTTCTTTCTTTTCTTTTTCGACTTTTTCCACTTCTTCTACTTTTTCCTCAATTGGTTTTTCCAACTCTTCTTCAATTTTCTCTGGCGGCGCAACGAAGGCTAAAATTTCCTCAGGAGCTCGGGAAATCTTTACTCCCTCGGCCAGTTTTAAATCTTTGATTAAAATATTATCTTCAAAACTCTTCAGCTGAGAAACATCCACTCTAATTTCATGAGGAAGTTTTTGAGGCAGGGCTTTTACTTTTAATTCGGAAATATTTTTAACCAAGGTTCCTCCTAAATCTTTTACTGCCGGAGATGTTCCTTCAAAAATTATTGGGATGATCACTTCTACTTCTTCTTCAAGCTTTGGTTGGTAAAAATCAACATGAATTGGCTTTTCAGTCAAAGGATCCCTAGCTATTTCATGAATCAAAACTAAATATTTCTCTTTTTTGTCTGCCTGGCCGGTGACTTCAAGAGAAATTAGAGAACTTTCTCCCGCTTCTTCATATACTTTCTCAAATTCTTTTTCATCCAGTTGTAAGGCCGTGGCTTCAACTTTTGGCCCATACAAAACACCAGGTATTATACCTTTCTTTCTTAAAGTTTTTACTCTTTTCCCAAGGTCTTTTCTAATTTTAGCCGATAAAGATAACATTATTTTAGCGATCTTTCCGGATTTTAAATCGCTTTTCCAGTTCTTTTAAGGTTTCCATTACCCCGGTATACTCCAATTCTGACATCGGCAGCATGGCTTGTCCGAAAAATCCCTGTTTTCTAATTTCTTCAGCCTTGTCAGAGATCCGGTCCCTAACTCGCTCCCAATAGGGATGGTCAAAGACATCGCAAGGTTCTGTCAATTTGCCGTTTTTTACTGAAAAAGCTAAACAAGAAACCACTGGCGGACCGTCAAAAAAGGAAATGGTTGAATTTTTTTTGACCGGCATTAAAGGCCCGCTATGAGAGCCACGCATGAAACCGGAAACGAATTGACCGATGCTATAAGGAGAGAGAATTTCGCCGGTAGCCGGGAAATTTTTCTGAGTTCTGACCAAGGCAACCGGGTCGTCTTTGCCAACATATTTTCCGGCAATATTGTGCAACCTGGTAGTGCTAGCTGCTACTGCCTGCTCTTTTGTTTCTCTTGACCAAATTGATTCAACAACAAATCTTCCGGTATCTCTTAATAAAGCGGCGATATCATAACTTTCTTCGGGAGTAACTAATTCAATAATTCTATCAGCTTTGGTATAATTGACATCCATAATTAAAAACTTGAATCCCTTTTTTATACTTGGAGCCAGAATTAAGCCAGGGCAATGCATCGGGTCGGCAAAAGCCAAATAAAGCGGTAGATTGAAAGCACCCGGCTCGGTTTTATCAGCCATAAACATCAAAAATGGTTCAGCCGGCCTCTCTTCAATTTCCATTTCCGCCACCTGAGGTCCCATGCCTTTGACATTGCCGGAAAAAGCGCTGACCAACAAATCCTGACCGGCTCCGTAAAGACCTTGAGCCTTGGCCACTTTTGTCCCGACAAGGAAGGCATCCCAGCAGAGTTTGTGAATTTTGTTGTCCAGCACTCCCCTTTTATGTGTAGTCAGAATGGCAATATCATCTCCAGTATAGCCAATGTAATAATCAATAATCAATCCCCTACCCTTTTCTTTTATATAATTCTCAACCGCCTGTAATAATTTTTGGCTGGGTTTTAAATGCCCACCAATACTACCAATATCTGCTTTAATAATTGATAAAGTAATTTTCATATTTACCTACGAATTACGAATCTATACGAATATACGAATAAAATTATTTGTAGACTCGAATAAAATTCGTAAATCCGGATTATCTTTAAATTATTATACTTCAATAATTTTTGTTACTCATCAGTTTGTATTTATTTTAGCAAATTTTCAAATTGTTTTCTATCAATTCCTGCTTCTTTTAAAATGCTTATCAGGGTTCCTTTGGGTAAATCTTTAAGATGATAAGGAACGACTGCTCGCTTTTTGGTTTTAGGATTGTAAAAAATAAAATGGCTTCCAGTAGTATGATCTAGTTCGAAGCCAATTTCTTTTAGAATTCTGACTAATTTTTTGGGAGTAATAACAGGTAATTTAGGCATACATAGGAACTCTTTTCACCTCTATTGAACTGAAGAAAGTCTCCTCATCAGTAGGAATTGGTTCTTTGTGTTTTCTAAGACTAACAATATATCCTTTAATGGCATCAATAGCCATTTTTTTTGCTTCTTTTAAATTTCGTCCATAAGTAACGCAGCCAGGCAAGCTAGGGACAATAACAGTAAAACCACCTTCTGGCTCTGGTCGAAAAATAACATTGTAACGAAAAATTCTCTTCATATTTTTAATTTAATCAGTTTTTAAAATAATGTCAAATGCACGTCTTCAAGGTTTCTTTTGACTTCTTCAATTATCTTTTTAGTTTCCTCCAACAAAGGGTTTTTTCAGTCACCCACTCTCCTTACAAAAAAGATTATCACCAAAGATTTCAAATCATTGCTGGAATAATTAACTTCCAACTGCCTAATCTATTAAGGAGAGAACCTTGTTCTTATATTCATTCCTACTTTCACTAAAAAAGAAATAGTCTTTGCAAACTTTATAATAAAGTTGGGAGAAAAGGGAATCCCGTACGCTCTCCGGATATACGAAACCACCCGAAGAGTGGTTTGGGCGGAGCGAAGCCTAGCCGTATGTCCGCTGTTGTCTGACTGCGATAGTGCCGAGAAATCCGAAGGATTTCGAGACTTCGGCGGAGATGGGCTATGTTAATTTGGAAATAGCTTCTTTTAACCAATCTGGAAAATCAAGTTTTGTTAATTCTTCTTTTGGAACCCATTTGTAACTTAACTTATATGTTCCTCACTTAATTTAACTTTATCGGCATAAGCTTTGCATAAATAAGTTTTTCCATCCAAATGGATTCCTTTTTCGGGCAAATCTAAAGACCACGTATTTAACAATCTTTCAACTTTAATTTCTAAGCCAACTTCTTCTCTCACTTCTCTTTTCAATGCTTCCTCATCACTTTCCTCGGAGATGGCTTTCCTCCCACCCGGAATTTCGTATTTTCCTCCTACAAAATCTTCCTTTTCTAATATAAGTACTTTATTTTGATAGAAAATTAATCCTTTTACAGCTTTATAATGCTTTAGATTTGCCATGCTATATATAAAAATTTAAAGATATATAAAACCTTTTGCCCGCCGTAGTCTGATTTCACTTAACGTCTTGCGGACAAAAGAAGTTGCTGAAGGCAATTTGGGCAAAGCGTAGTAAAGCCTTTTATCCGCTGTTATACGCCCCGAAGGGTTCGAGCGAAGCGAGAAAGTCCGCCGTAACTCACCGTCATTCATGGATACCCTATCTCAAAATAACTTCTATCAGTTCAGGAAATTCCTCTGTTCTCATGTCGTCAAGGGTATAATGCCCTCGCCCTTTCAATTCAATAATTTCACCACCAAGTGCTTTATGAAAAATTTTCAAACTCTCTTTTCCGTCATCTTTTTCGTTATCGGCAGTGAACATCACAATTTCCTTTACTCGCTCTTTGATAGTTTCATCAATGGGATAAGTGTAAAATCTTTTTCTAAACTTGTCATCTTTATCAGGAATTTTCCAAGGAGCGACAAGTATAAGTTTGAAAATTTTTCTTTTTGTTTCGCCAAGCCAACGAACAAGAAATGCGCAACCGCAACTATGACCAACTAAAATGGTGTTTTTGTCAACACTATATTTCTCAAATTCAGATTTAAATTTTTCATAGTCAGGTTGCCACGGCGAAGGCATAAGAGGAGTTTCCACTTTTATGTTTTTAGCGATTAACTGTTTCTTAATCCAAGGAATCCAGTGCTTATCATAAGTTCTTGTTTCTGGATTCATTGCTTTTTCAGCATCAGAGGGGCATCCATGAATTATTATGCATTTTTTGGCAGTCATAATTATTATAGATTATGCAAACATTATAAAAGTTACTATTAAAGACGGGTTCGGAATTTCATATAATGCCTCATAATTTTCAATCCCTATGAGGACTCTTTGAAGATGTTGGGGTAATATTGATGAAGAATTAGTAATTTTCTTTACTTTTATTTCTTCGACAATCGGCTTCCTCTTAGATTTTTCCTTGCTTGTGAATTTTCACTATCCCCTTTTTCTGTGAAGCGTCCACATCAGCTAAGTCTCCATCTTCAACAACCTTAGTTGCAATTTTTGTTCCAATAACACAGGGGATCCCAAGTTCCCGCGAAACAATAGCCGCATGACTTAAAATACCCCCTTCATCACAGACTATCGCTTTTGCTCTAATCATTGCCGGCAGATAGTAGGGATTAGTCATTGTAGATACTAATACATCTCCTTCTTTTACTTTGTCGATATCTTCATTTATGAGCACGATTTTGGCTGTTCCTTTATGTTTACCATAACAAGCGGTTATGCCTTCTAGTTCTGTAATGGGTTTCTCTAACTCTGCTTCTGGCTTTTTTTCTTGCAAGATAAAATCTTCTAGCTCTTTTCCAGAAAGAATCTCAAATTTTCCATCAACTAATAGCGTAGCATAGTTTTCCTTTCTTTCTTTAATTTTTGAAGTATCCGGTAGCTGTCCTGTTTTTAAGAAATCCCTTAGCTCTTCATGCCATAAATGTATAATGTCATCATAACTTATTCCAATTCTCTGAGCTATTTCATCCATAAAATCTCTCACATAGCAACCAGCTATCATTAGAATATCTAATCTATACAAGCGGAAGTAAAGATATTCTTGCGCATACTCAATGTATTTTAGAAGTTCGCCTGATATTCCAAATACCTTGAGAAGTTCATCATATCTTTTTTGCACTGTTTGTTTTGCTTTTTTAGCCTCTTCCAGCTTCTTCGCACAATCGTCCCTTAAAAGCTCCTTTAATCTAACGATGACATCTCCAACACTCATAGGCTTTCCTTCATAACCATACATATTTAGGAAGCCGAATTTTTGGGCATGGTTCTTAATCTTAGATAGTAATTCCTTCTTCTCTTTTGCGAGTTGTTTCTGAATATCTTCAGAGACACTTGCGCTAAATATATTCAAAACATTGGAGTCTTTCTGTATTTCTACCCCAATTTCCATTAATTCTTCTAACTCTTGCACCACAAAGTTATCTTTTTTAGTAAAGACAAGATCGCTTAAGTAAGCTTCCGGAGATTCTTTTTTGCCAAACTTCTCAAATATTTCTTTTAAACCCTCTTTTATTTTTTCCTCAAGAATCCTTTCTATGGTAGGTGTAGTCATAAGGGATGGCATCATTCTAAGAACCTCTTCAATGTAACGATTATACCAATCCAGCAACTCTTGATTGCTCATTTTTTCAAGATTCTTCAACGTTGATATTTCTTTAGAAATCTTAAGAAGACGATCGCATTGTTTGTAGCCTCTCTCCATAAATTCATCTAAACATTCAGGACGTCGACCTATGCGTTGTCCTAACAGACGACCTAATTCTGCAAGATCGCTCAGCCCGATAGTAACTTCTCCAGCGACATACTTAAAATTCTGAATTTCAAAGTCAAAGTCATACATTTCCTTATAGTATTTCTTAGCTTGGCCTTTCACGACTAAGTTATGGAAAAATATTGTACTCCTTCGGTTTAGGATTACTATCCATTTTTGTTCTTCCTTCATCTTATCGCCCCCGTTATTGCTCTTGATTGAAGCAACCATAATTTATTATTGGAGACACCCCATTCAATATCTTGTGGGTAATTGAAAATTTTTTCGACCTTTAGACAGATTTCGGCGAGTTCTTTTATTTTATCATCTGGTAAAACTTGCTTTTCAGCCAACTCTTTTTTAGTTTCAATAACCTTAATTTTCTCACCTTCAACAATGCTCATTTTATCCTTCTTTCCAGTTTTCTTTTCTATTATTTCTAAGGCTTCTCTGTCAATCGTATAATCATCTGGCTCTACTTTGCCACTCGCTATCATATCACCAAGTCCATAAGATGCTTCCACTAATAAACTTTTTTCATCTGTTGGATGGACTGTAAAGGTTATACCAGAGATTTCAACGGGTATCATTTCTTGAACAATTATAGCAATTCCTTCTAAATGTGGAATTTTCTTTTTTATCCTATAAATTACCGCTCTTTCGTTGAATAAAGACGCCCAGCATTTCTTTACATTCTCTAAAACTAAATTTAGCTCTGCTTTTATATTCAAGAAAGTATCATGCAATCCCGCAAAAGATGCTTTTAAACTATCTTCGCTCACTGCTGATGACCTCGTGGAAATATATTGAACGTTTAATTTATTCAGATTCTCCCTTATTTCTGAGGAAATTTCTTCTGGCATTTTTCCGTTTAAGATCAAATTCTTAATTTCCTTGGTCTTTTCTTGGAAATTATTCTCATCAATATCAGAAGTTAATTTTTCTATCTTATTCATCAGATTGTTCCGTTTCAAATACTCAAAGAAAGCATCTGAAACAATAACAAACCCTTTAGGAACATCAAACCTACTATTGATAAGAACCGCTAACGAATACCCCTTTCCTCCAAGCTCTGAAACTTTTGGTCCTTTTATCCCGTCGAGGAATTTTGTCATGTTCATCTTACCCATTCTTTCATTATAGATAATGATTTGATTTTATCAACCTTTTTCTCACCCTCAGGCTTCGGGGCGGAATTGTGTATAACGGTTGACGCATATCTGAAGTTCGCCGATATAAGGCGAATTTGGGCAAAATGAAATTTTGCCTTTTATCTACTGTTAGGTGATAGTGCGAACGAAGAGGTGCTTAAAATAAATTTGTAAGCATCTTCAACTATATTTTTCCGATATTTTTGAGTTAGCCAAATTTTTTCTTTTGCTTCTTCAACATCCATCCATTTATAATCAATATGTTCTGGCTCACCAAGTTTAATTTCTCCACCAACATATTTACAAACGAAAACCCTTGCGTTGATTTTCAATTTTCCATTTTTCCAAGGTCTTTCTCCCCGGTAAAAATTTGGCAGTTTCCCCACGATTTTTATATTGTCTAATCCTGCTTCTTCTTTAACTTCTCTAAGGACTGCTTGTTCTTCTGTTTCGCCAACATGGATTGCGCCTTTAATTGGTTCCCAGCCTTGGTCCCATTCTTCACCTTTTCTTAGAAACATTAGAATTTTGTTTTGTTCATTGAATATAATCACAACTACAGAATACAAGACACCGCCAATTATTTTTTCCTCGGCCATAATACCGCTAAATTTAAGTTTTATTTATATATTAAAGTTAGTGCGTAATAAGGAAATAGTCAAAATTGAGGAAATTTCGAAGAATTTTGTTCATAAAATTCCCAGAAATATCCCAGAAATGCCCTCAAATCTTATTACGCATTAACTTTATTTTTATTTTAACAAAATG
>JASEJL010000028.1 GCA_030016465.1 Patescibacteria group bacterium
TTTTATAATCTATTCCATTTGAGCGATAAATATAACAAAATTGACAAGAGTTTGTGTCGTTGGTAGGCCCGGTTAAATCTCCTTTATAGGTACCTCGTAGAGGATCTAGTGGAAGGCTAGCTATAAACTCGGGTGCAAGCTTCGGAATCCAGCCATTATCGTCGGAAACACCTTTATTTTTCCCTGCCCAGTCGTCGCAATCGCAGTGGCTCCACCATTTTCCATCTGTATTGGGATAGCTTCTATTCTGGTTATAATACATTTCTAGCGCTATTTGTAATTGTTTTAGCTCTTGCATTCTTCTCTTATCTCTTGCCTTCGCTCTAACCGTCTGTATATTCATCAAAACAATACTGGCTAAAAGTCCAATGACAGCAATAACCACCAAAAGCTCAATTAGGGTAAATCCTTTGTTTTTTGAGAAAATCATTGAAGTGACCTCCGTTTTTCAACAAAAATTCAGGAAAATTAAGACAAGATTTGGAGGTAAATTTATTTGATTGTTAAGGTTAATTGTTGCTCGACCTTTTGGCGTTGCCCTGCCAGGATTTGGGCTTCGAATTCCTCCAGAGACAAATAACCCAGGAAGGAATGAAGTCTTTTCTTCTGGTAGAGAACTTCAATGAATTTTTCAATGTTGCTGTAGGTTTTTTCAAAAATCATCGTATTCCTTTTTTAATCTGATGTAGGTAATATCAACTCCTCAGATCTGGTTAATAGTGCTAATAACCAGATTTTGAATGAGATTGAGGTATTTTGGAAGTTTATACTTGCTTTTGGTGAAACTTCTGAATAATCGCTTAATCTGGCTCAGTAAACCGCATTTGCACATTATTCTCTGGACTTTCTTTGGGTTAATGAGATAGCCTCATCTTTTTAATTCAGCTGTTATTGAACGGTAATCCTAGCAAGAAAGCTCTAATTGGATTTTATCAATTTTACCCTTAACTTCCAAATCTTCTGTTTCTTTTTCTTCTGACCGGGGATCATTGAACTAAGTAATAGACAGTGTTCTGCTTAAGATTCAGCAATGGGTATTTTTTGAAAGGACAACCTGGTGTTAGTGTTCTCTTTTGAAAAAGCAGCTTTTTCAGAGGTTAAGTTTCTGACGAGCTTTTTTAAAAAATTAATCTTTCAATGGTTTGTTTGCTAATTATCTCTTCTAACTTAGCTATCTGTTCTGCCTGGTTATTATTATTTCTGAAATCTTCAAAGATTTTATGGATATCCTGCTGGAAGTGCTAGCACCATTTAGCAAAGAGATTTGGACTAATAGCATTTTCCCTGCAGATTTCAGTCTGGGACTTGCTGCCTTTTAGATATTCTAGGACTACCTTGATCTTTAAACTAGCTGGTAAATTTTCTTCTTGGTTTTTTGTTTTCCACTTATCCATTTACAATCTGGTTTCGCATTTTTTCAAGCATTCTAAGGACTTCATCGATAGATAATTCTTCTACAATTGTCCTAAACTCAATTTCATACAGGATTTTCCCATCACTTTCAATTATTTTTCTGTATCTATATCTACTAATTTGCATTTTTCCAATTCCAAATAAGCCTTTGCCTTCTACAGGCAAGATAGGTATTGCAAAAATATTTCTAAGACTAACATCCTTTTGTAAATAAAAGGATAAAGAATAGATGAATACCTTTGAAAGGTTAAGTGAAACGGGTTCGATATACTGAATTATTAAATTGCTTTTATCTCTCATGGAAACAGCTTTGGCCTCAGAATAGCTAAGGAAAAAATGGTTTTTTATTTTCTCTATCTTGTATCCTAATCTTTTTAATTGAGATGTTAATTTGTTAAAAAACCTTCGCCTAGGTAAAAACCGGTAAATAAAATTAGAAATGCATGCTAGCAAAAAGAGTAAGGCAACAAGAAGTAGCGAAATAAGACTAAAAACAAAAAAATCAGTAACAGTATGTATAATAATTGGAGAAATATTATTTTCTAGTCTTGCATTAACCAGTTCGAAAATCACATAACCAATGAATACAAGCGGAAAAATTAAAAACGGGAATAGAAAATCGTATTTTCTTATGAATATGAAAAGATTATTTAAATAAGTTGCATTAGGTGGAACAATAATTTCTTCCACCTTTATATTTTTACTCATATTTTTACTAAATTTGAAGTGACCTCCGTTTTCCAACAGAAATTTGGAAAAGTTAAGAGCACATAGGGTGGACCTTTTTCTTTACAAAACTACTACCCGCTCTCCCATCCGAGGTGCCTTCAAGGAGGGTGGCGGGAGGGTTGGAGTCCCATTGGTCTTTGGCAAATGGGTCCCTAGGTGTCAAAACCTGCAAAGACTACAACCCACCCACCACCCTCCCAGCCTTCAGCTGGGCACCTCACTAAGGTATCGCTTCCAAAAGCGACTCGGCCTCGTTTAACTTAAGTTCTTAGTCGTTTTTGCTCGCGATAGAAATTCCTATACAAATACAAAAATATATTTTTATGAAAAATCCTAACTGGCGGTGGGTGCAGGACTCGAACCTGCAAACCCTTATTCAGGGTCCCAGTTTTCAAGACTGGTGCCTTACCATTCAGCACAACCCACCTTACTGGCGGAGGAGGTGGGACTCGAACCCACAAGCGGCTTTTTAGACCGCGCGAGTTTAGCAAACTCGTGGAATGACCAATTATCCAACTCCTCCTTAAGATCAGAATCTATTTCAGCATACCTTATTTAAAGTATTTACTCAAGTGTTTTGGATTATGAGAATCAATAAATGGAGTGGTTTAGAATAGTTTGTAAAGGAGAGTTTTTTGTACCTATACCATTTTTTTCTCCTTTGATTTATAGGGCTGATTGAAAACAAACTATCGGTATCTGCAAGATCAGGGATGGAAGCAATAGGATACTACTTGTTTCTTTTTATCTACCATCAAAAGATTAAAGTAGTAGTGGTAATTAGAGGTAGGGGATTGAAATAGTCAAATCTCAAGAAAAAATAATCCATCGAGAACAACAACCAAAACAAAAAAGATAATTTTAACTATTGTTTTTTTCTAAATTTTAGAAAACGGGTAATAAGAAATATAAATAAAGTAATTAAAAAACAATAAGCAATTTCCAGAAAGAAATCGGAGGCAGAGTAATTTTCTCAATTTCTAAAAACTGACTTAATTTAAAAGCAGTGACAATTTCCAATTCTAAAGCCAGAGAAAACAAAAAACCTCTAGGGCAAAGGTTTTTCAGGGCTGAACGAAAATGGTTACTTTTATTTTTTCCGGCTCTTGATTTTGATTATTTTCTGACATTTTTGATAGATAAATCTATCTGGGGTTCGATAAGCCAACCTTCCTTTTTTAGCCTGTTTAGAAGAATACTTCTTCATTGAGTTATAGTTTTTAACCTTCTCTGAGCTTCAATTTTTTCTCGATTGGAAATTTTACTTTTTTGAATTCCTTTTTCTATTATATCAAGTAAGGTATTATATTCTCTAATTTTTGGGTAATAGGGGGTTCCGTCTTTACCTCCTACACAAAATGAATAGCGAGCAGGATCTTCGTAGGAAGGCGAGCTGCCGTAAATAATCTCGGAGACTAAACTTAAAGCTCTAATTGTTTTCGGCCCAACTCCTTTTAATGATAAAAGTTGCTCAAAATTTTCTGGATTTTCAGAATGGGCAAATAAAATAGTTTTTTCTAATCTTTTTAAATCAAATTTCTCTTTTAAAACCGGATGCCAATGAAATTCAACATCTCTTAATTCCATCTCGGTAAAACCTGGAAGGCGCTCCCATCTGGCAGGAGACTGGTGGTTGGATTGTAATTTTTTTTGTTTAATTAATAAATTGGACTTTTCAGAAATCAATTTAATATCTCTTAAAAAAGTTTTTGGTTCTTCCTTTACTAATTCAGTAGAAATTTCTTTATTCTCGCGACTTTCCCTGGCCACTAAATTTAAAGGTTTTGTTTTCCCATCACTAATTATTCCGGAATGGGGTTCCTCGACAAAGTTATGAACTTTTGAAGATAACCAGTGGTAACGCCTGGCTTTCTGAATTTCCGGCGACATCGCCTGCTGGACTACACACCACTGACCAGCTTTTGTGAAAATAAAATTATGATGATAAAGTTGAAAGGGATTAGCCAAGCTTTGAATAAGGCAGCTATCAACCTTAGCTGCCATTTTTGAAGCATAAATTAAATTAAGATAAAATGGAAAATCGTACATTTTTCCATATCTCTCAATCTCTTCAGGAGTTTGTCTAGAAACTCTTTTCCCTCCACAGATAAAAATCCCAAGGTCGCCTTCTAAACCTCTTATTGCTTCTTTTAAGGCACCCATAGTGATAGTAGTTGTTCCTGAACTATTCCAATCCATCCCACTGGCTGCTGATAAACTTTGAAACCATACTGGATGAGCTAAGCGATTTAAAAATTCCTCTACTCCATAATTCTCGACAATTGCAATAACAATCCCCCTGAGCAATCTCTTCATTCTTTCAAAAAGCCAATAAGGGCATTTACCATAATCAAGTGGAATTGTAGCAATTCCTGTTCTCATGCTTTAATTTTAACAAAAAAACTGGCGTTTTAGCCAGTTTTTTATTTCAATTTAAAAACCGGGTTTAATGGGAAAAAATATAATCGGCTAATTTATAATGTTTTAGAGCTTGATTTTCCCAGGAATATTTTTTGGCATATTTTAGTGTCTTTTTTTCTATTTCCTTTAATAAATTTGGGTTTGAAATAACTTTTTTTATTTTAAAAATCAATTTTCCAAAATCTTTATCCACAATTTGGCCTGCCTCTTTTAGCATCTCGCCTGAACCCTCCATGTCCCGGCCAGCAATAAGACTCCCGGTTCCTAAAATGTGGGCTAATATTCCACTTTGAGTACATTTCTTTGGCCAATAAAAATTTATATCAAGAGCCCTCTGAAACAGAGGTAAAAATTCTTCTGGTAACCAAGTTTCAAGAAAAAAAATATTTTTGCCATCGTGCATTTTCTTTAATTTCTCTAAATATTTTAATTCTTTTTTGCTTTTTTCTCTCGGAGTGCCAATGTATAAGGCTACCACCTTTCTCTGGGGAAAAACTTTTTGGAGATAATTTCTCATCAAAAAAAGTTTTTCAGTGTTTTTATGTGGGGCAACAAAACCAGCATTGCCTATTATTAAAATCTCTGGGTCAAAAAAAATATTTTCTTTTTTTAATTCGGACTTTTTTTCTTCTTCCAAATTGGATTTTTCAATCAAGAATTGGTATATCTTTCGCTTAGCTGTATCCTTTGACATTTTAATTATCCTTGGAAAATAATGGATTCCATGCCTTAGAATATAAGTTTTATTAATATACTGAGGGAAAGCTTTTTTTATTGCTAAATAGGAACCCCGGCTAAAAACAGTAATAGCATCAACCCAGGGAAAAATAGCTTTTAACAAATTATATTCTCTTTTTTCCATTCCCCAAGAGGTTTCTTTACTCTGGAAATGAATCGTGTGGAGACTAACAATTTTTTTAATTTTTAATCCGCTTAATTCCCTAAGAAGTCTGGCAAAACCTCGGAGATTTTTCCAGATACCGAAACTATGCTGAAACCAAAGGAGACATCTCTCATCTTTTTTTTGAAAATTCTTTATTCCTTCTAAAATCTCATTTAAGAAAGGTGATCTACGATTAGTAATTCCATACCAAGCCTGCTTTGGATTCTCTTTTTTTTCGCAAGTTAAACGACCTAGGGAATTCTGAAATTTTTTCAAATTAAAAGATATTATTTTCCATTTTTCTCTTGGAACTCCCCTGAGAAGAAATTTAAGATAATCGGCTATCCCACAAAGAATTGGTTTATAAGTGCTAACAAAATAAATTGAGGCCATAAGTAATGTTGATTTAAGTTCTGAATCTAATAGTGGCGTTAGCTATTCTGGCTAAAAGTCTTTCGATTTCTGAATAGGCAAAGATATTTTTAGGCAATCTGACCTGCCAATCTCTTTTTCCATCTCTCAAAAGCGAAGTTCTCATTCTTATTTTCGTTCCTTCGCCAGGAATAATATCAGTGACTACTTCTGCTGGCAGAGTCTTCACATTCCTTTCTTCTTTAACATTATATAAAAGAATATTTCTGACTAGCTTCCCTCTCTGAGTGAAAACTCCCTTAGCCTGAGTTGAAATTATTACTCCATTTTTAATTTTTGCCCAGAGGATTTTACTATCGACTAAAATGACATTTTCTATTTTTCCTCCCCCAATTTCAGAATTTATCAAAATTGAATTTTTAATCTTCAAGCCCTTGGTAAATTTCCTCTTAATCAAATATTTCTCCGCTTCAAAAAATTTCCTGGCAGCCTCGCCTTCATCAGTCTTCTTAAGCAGTTTTAAAAGGTTTAGAAAATAACTTTTCAAATTACCGTAATCCCACCAGAAAGTTTTTTCCCCTAAATTTTTCTCTCCAATAATTCTTTTTTTGCCAGTTTTTTGAATGAAATTTCTCCGAATTTTTTTTATCCTCTCCCAATAAATTCCGCTTCCTCCCTCTGCCTGATATTCTCTTTTCCTCGAAGTTAGGGGAACCCACAAATAAAAATCGGTGCCCAAATTTCTTCTTTTCAATTCAATCTCTTTAAAAAATTCTTCAAATAGAGTTTCCAAAAAGGGAAGCGAAATTGAAAAGCACCCTAGGCTTTTAAAAAGGGTTACCTTTTCCTCTCGATCTTTCTGAAGATAACCCTTTTCTAAAAATCTTTGAAATTTTTGCCAAGAGATTTTTTCTCGCATTAAAATTCCCCTCTTTTTTGTTGGAATTAAAACTCCATATTGTTGCCAATCTTTCTGCCAATCCTTTTTTGAAAGAAAGACCCTCTTTTTAACTCCAAGAATTTCAACTGGGAGTTTTGTTTCAAGCTTGAAAGCTCTGGAAGGAAGAAAAACTTGATCTCCCCAAAAAACGCAAATTCTCCCTTCTCTGGATTTGGCAAAAATTTGGGTAGAAAAGATTACTGCCTCCAAAACCCTTAAAAGAGATTCTCTCTCGCCTATTTTAATTATTTTTGGAAGTTTAACTCCAGGCTTATTATTAACCTCTGTTCCACAAAGAGGAGCCATTCTTTTTCCGTAACCAGCAGCATGATAAATAGCTAAGGTTCCTTTTTGTTCAAGAGTTGCTTTTAAATCTCCTAATTCATTTGCTTTTTGGAAAGCATGGAGGGTACCTAAAAGCTGGCCAGCACCCCCTGGCCAGTCTTCTTCAATAACAATAATTTTTGTCTTTTGAGATAAAATTTCATTTCTAGAAGCCTCTAATCTTCTTTCCCAATATTCTTTATTTCCAATTGAGACAACAACAATTATCACATCAAAACCCTGGTCTTTCTTTATAACCTCTTTCATTTTTTCGATAATTGGGTATTTCATAGTAATCAAAAAACAAAGCTTTTTTTGGCTTTGTTCCCTTATTTCGGGCCTTTAGACATTGTATAGTTCTATATTACCTCTTCCTTGCTTTTTGTCAAGCCTAGAAATTCTAATCAAACCCGAACAAGGAATTATTTCTATTCCTCTTTTTTCTAACTCATCCAAAAATAAATTCACTCCTAAAGAATCTGAAGACATGTGACCGGCAATAACTACATTGATATTGGCAGCTTCAGCTTCTTTTTTGTGTTCTTCAGAAACATGCATTCCCACCGTGGTGCCAATCCCGGCATTGGCCATTTTTTCATAAAGTTTTGGCGAACCTTCAGTGCCACCGGTAATTTCGGTAATGGCAATCTTGCCGCATCTTCTCTCTGGGTCGCCAACAAAGATTTTGGGGCCAGCTCCAATTTTTATTGCCTCTTGGTATTCAGGAATTTCTTTTAAAAGATTTAATAAATCCTCCAGTCTTATCAGGCTATCTTTTTTTTCAACTTCATTTTTTAAAAATTTAGCAGCCAAATTGTCACAAGCCGTATGCAGGCACATTAAATTAAGTCCCAAAATTTTCGCGGCATCCACTGTTCTCTGGTGATTTCTAGCGTTGACTCCTCTGGCCACTTCATCAATTCTTTCTTTCATTAAACCTTCGGCAATATTGATTGGCACTCCGTATTGATTTAAAACATCACATTGAAGCTCCATTACCTCATGTAGATTGGCTAAACCTTTCCCTAAAGGATGATGAGAAATTATTAAATCTATTCCGCCAAATTCTTTGGCTAACAAAACCTCGGCCGGTTCAATGTCAATGCCAACCAAAACTCTTTTGATTTCTTTATCTTCGGCAATATTCAAAATTCTAGAATCTAAATAAGGATTTTCTAAAGCCTCTTTATCAAATTCTTCCTTCTCCTTTTCCGAAAGTTTTTCATATTTTTCTTTCTTTCTTTTTAAAAGTCTTTCTACTCCTTCTTTTCCCCGAAAATCAGCTTCAATTCCTTTATTTATTGCTAGGTTGTAAATCTCTTGGATTTTCATGTTTTTTTTATTTTTTCAAAAATTTTTTGATAGAGTTCTTGAATCTGTTTCTCTTGTTCCTTTATATCCAAAACCTCTCGGCGAATCCGAGCCTTTTCTTTTCGAATATATTTCCGAATCGATTTTGGCAACTTTTTCTTTTCCATCTAAAAAGAAGGTAAAATTTCTAATAATTTTAAATTTTACATTTTCATTTTGCATTTTGCAATTTGAATTTTGAATTTTATTTTATTCTCCTTTAATTACTGCTAAAGGCGTTAATTTTGCCACTTTTTTTGATAGGCCGGCATTATGGACAACTTCTACTACATCATCAATATTTTTGTAAGCTATTGGTGCTTCCTCAGCAATCCCGCGCAAAGACCAACATTTAACAATAATTCCTTTTGATTCTAATCTATTTATCACTTCTTGTCCAGAAACCCGCCTCATTGCCGCATGCCGGGACATGGTTCTTCCAGCGCCGTGGCAATTTGCAACCAATACCGGGAAGAATAAATCAGTTAAAACAATATAATTATGGTTATCTTTTACTGTAATATTAAAAACTTCTCGGATACCTAAATCTTTATTTTTTTTCACTCTTTGCATTCGAAGAGAAGTAGAAATTATTTTCTCTATGGAATCTTTGAAGTCTGAATATCTTTTTTTATTACTCGGAGAATTGAGATACTTCAAAATCTTTTCTTTTGACATTAAGCTGTTTCTTTTTGTTTTTTGTAAAAAGGGCCATTTTAAATTTGACACTTCTTTAAATAATTGCCTTACACTAAATAATTTTGTTCCATATTTTCTTAAATGAGGTTCGATTTTGACCCTTTTAGTATATCTTGCGATTTCATCAATTTTCTCAGAAATTTGAATAATATAACAATTATCTCTTCGTTGTTTAGAAACATATGGCAAAATACCTAATTTTAAACAGGCAATCACCACTGCTCCTACGATGTCTTCCTTTGTGCTAAAAATATTAATAACTTTATGATCTGGATGCCAGCTGCCATCACCGTCAATAATCCCGGCTAAAAAATTCAAAGTAGCTTCTTTAGATAATTTTAAGACCCACGAAGTTAAATTTTCTTTAATTGCTAAAAATTGTTGAACAGGTTGAATTCGATTAGAAGTAAGTTCTATTACTGATCCTTTAACCAATTCACCTCTAATATATCCTTCAGATTTTCTTCTTTGAGAGTATAAACAATCATCAAATATACTCTGAAAACTTGACTGAATATAATTGATAAAATCTAGTTTTTGAGGAGTTAATTTCTGAACAAATCTTACCTTTCTACCTTTTATTTTACTAGTTTCTCCTCCGCGATACACATAGCCGTCACTCATGATTGCTCCTCCTAAGAAAGCAATTTTGGAATCAACAAATTGATGGTTATATTCTGGCAAATCATCTAAAAGAAAAATCATTTCTTTTTTCCTTAGAATCTCCGAAACTTCTTTTTCTACAATTCTTGCTCCCGATAAAGTGAGAAATTTATGATTCGGAGTAACTCTTAATTTATTTAAAGAACTTCGACCTGTTTGAGAAATCGATATTTCTATTACCGGTGCCTTTCTCTTCATAACATTTTCGATTGGTTTCCAGAGAATTTGATACTTTTCTTTGTCAAATGATGGAACTAAGAATTTTTCTTCTCTAGTAAACCTTTCAAAAATCTCCTTTAAATTAAGAATACCTTTGTTAGTAAGAATTTTAGTATCGCCAGGAAAGCAAACCGTATACCAGGCCTCTTTTGATTTTTCTGTCCCAACTAAAACATA
>JASEJL010000029.1 GCA_030016465.1 Patescibacteria group bacterium
GAACTTGTGTTCCAGATTCAGGAGTTGCTCCTGGACTAAAAAGCATTAAGTTTCAGTTTGAGGCAGAGGCTTTGTAAAATGCTTAAGCATTTTACAATTTTTCATTTTTCAATAGAAAAAGGAAAATTGAGGCTCCAAGAAGAAATAAAAGAAGGAGTCTAATCTTAATTGATGACTGTTTAAGGTGCCACCTTAAACATTTTAACGTTGGCAACACAGAGGCAAAATAGCGCCAGAGCCAGCTAACTGAATGAGTGTGTTGCCAAAGAAAAACCTCGTAAAATTAGAGTTAAATAGCGCTTGCGAAGCAGTGCCTGTGGGTCTTGTTGGTATTTTTTTAGTTATACTATTCTAAAAACAGAAGTTGTGATAAAATTGATTATAGTAAACCTAACGGAGTTAAAATTGAATAAAAATGCAATTTACTCTTCCTCAATTTATTGAACATGAAACGAAAATAATTGGATCCTTGACCTTTAAGCAATGTGGTTTTATTGGAGCTGCTGCAGGTGTTTGTTTAATACTCTATTTTTCAATTGGAAAAACAAATTTTTTTCTTTTTGTCATTTTGTCAATATTTATATTTGGTCTCGCGCTAGCCCTGGCTTTTTTGAAAATTGGTGGTAAGGAGTTACCAACGGTTTTAAAAAATTTTTTGCAATTCAATTTAGGCTCCAAAATTTATATTTGGAAAAAGAATGAGACTCCGATAACCGTTTTTAAAAAAGCAGAAATTAAAAAAGAAGTAAAAGGGAAAGAGCCTTTTTTGAGAATTGGTGAAAAAAGTCAATTAAAAAAAATTAGAACCGAAATCGAAATAAAAACAAAGTAAGATGGCTAAACTGACTACTCAGCAATTTTTGGAGATAGAACAAATTAAAGAAGGGGTGATACTTTTGAAAGATAGGTCCTTGAGAGGAGTGATTATGGTTTCTTCTTTGAATTTTGATTTGAAATCGGAAGAGGAACAAAATGCTATTATTTATCAATTTCAGAATTTTTTAAACTCTCTCGATTTTTCAATTGAAATTGTTGTTCAGTCGCGAAGATTGAATATCACTGGTTATTTAGATAATTTGAGAGAACTGGAAAAAACTCAAGAAATTGAGTTATTAAAAATCCAAACTGCCGATTACCGAAAATTCATCACCGATTTAATTGGCGGCGGTACAATTATGTCAAAAAACTTTTTTGTTGTTGTGCCTTTTACCCTAATTGAGATTCCAAGTCTAAGAACTACCAAGAGTCCTCTGACTAAACAGGTAAGTACCGTTTTTAGTGAAGAACGTTTCCAGCAGGCAAAATTTCAACTTTGGCAGAGAATGGAATTTGTCGCTTTGGGTTTGAGGAGATGCGGGCTTCAGACTGTTTTTCTTAATACTTCTGAATTAATTGAACTTTTCTGGAGTTTGTACCATCCGGAAGAGGCCGAAGTCGGATATTATCCAGAAATACCACCAGAAATAATCATATGATTAAATTACCTTTCTTAAAAGCAAAAAAAAGAGTTTCTGAAGAAATTTTCGAAGCTCCAACAATCGGAGTAAAAGACATTATTGCTCCTTCTTCAATTACTTTGGTTTCTGATCATCTAAAATTGGGAAACCGCTTTGCTAAATCCTTTTTTATTTTTTCTTATCCCAGATATTTAAGCACTGGCTGGTTTGCGCCGGTTATTAATTTAAATGTACCAATGGACATTGGATTACATATCCACTCAATTGATACCGGGAGGATTTTAAAAGATTTAAGAAAAAAAATAACTGAGGTTGAGGCAGAACTTATTGAAAGAAAAGAAAAGGGGCTAATTAGAGACCCGAGTTTAGAAACTGCCTACCAAGATCTAGAAACGTTGAGAGATAAATTAATAACTGCCCAAGAAAAAATGTTCAAACTCGGTGTTTATCTAACTGTTTACGCCAATACGGAAAAAGAATTACGAGAAATAGAAATAACTCTAAGGTCAATTTTAGAAGCCAGATTAATTTATATTAAACCCGCCTTATATCAACAGAAAGAAGGATTTAATTCTTGCCTGCCTTATGGCTTGGACCAAATTCAGGTCCACACTTCCATGAACACCGAACCCCTTTCCTCAACCTTCCCTTTTATCTCTTTTGATTTGAGTTCTAATGAAGGAATTTTATACGGCATAAACAAACATAATAATTCTTTAATACTTTTTGACAGGTTCAGTTTGGAGAATTCAAACTTTGTGATTTTTGCAAAAAGCGGTTCCGGAAAATCATACACGGTTAAACTTGAAGTACTCCGCCAGTTAATGCAGGGGGTTGAGACGATTATTTTAGACCCGGAGAACGAATATCGAACTTTGACTGAGGCGACCGGTGGCTCTTTTATTAATATCTCTCTAGCTTCACCACATCATATTAACCCTTTTGACCTTCCGACAACCCTGAGAGAAGATGAAAAACCGGAAGATGTTTTGAGGTCAAATATTCTCAATTTGGTTGGCTTAATGCGACTTATGTTGGGAGGCCTAACTCCGGAAGAAGACGGCATTATGGACAAGGCTTTAACTGAAACTTATGCTGCCAAAGATATTACTCCCGAAACTGATCCTTTAACCTGGTCAGAGAAAATTCCTTTAATGGAGGACTTGGAACAGGTGTTGGAAGGAATGGAAGGAACCGAAAGTTTAGTCAGAAGAATCAGAAAATTCACCAAGGGAACCTTTGCCCCGTTTTTCAATCAGCCGACTAATGTCTCAATGGAAAAACCCTTGGTTGTCTTTGGTATTAGAGATATAGAGGATGAATTAAGGCCAATTGCTATGTTTATCGTTATGAGGTATATCTGGAACAAAGTCCGCTCGGAATTGAAAAAGCGGATTTTAGTGGTTGACGAGGCCTGGTGGATAATGAAAACCGAAGATGGCGCTTCCTTTTTATTTGGTCTCTGCAAACGAGCTAGAAAATATTGGCTGGGAGTGACCACCATTACCCAGGATGTCGGCGATTTTATGAAATCGGACTACGGAAAACCGATTATTACCAATTCTTCTCTCCAGCTTTTATTGAAACAATCGCCAGCCACTATTGATGTTGTTCAAAAAACTTTCAATTTGACCGATGAGGAAAAATATCTTTTATTGGAAGCTGAAGTGGGAGAAGGAATCTTTATTGCCGGCCAAAAGCGTGTGTCAATAAAAGTAGTGGCTTCTTATATTGAAGATCAAATTGTCACCACTTCTCCAGAAGAGATTCTAAAAATAAAAAAGGCTAAACAGGAATTAGCCGGGAAATAAAAATTATGGCAGTACCAATAGGAGCAGCAGCAGGGGCAACAGCAGGAGTAGCAGCAAGAATAGCAGCAAGAGTAGCAGCAAGAGCAGCAGCAAGAGCAGCAGCAGGGGCGGCAGCAAGAGCAGCAGCAGGGGTGCTGAAAAAAGGCGGTTGGTTTGAAAGAGTCCCTCGAGACATTCTTTTTTCACCTGGAGGGATGGTTTTAACTTTGCTTGCTCTAATAATTGAAGGAATGGACTGGCTTCCTATTCCTCCGGTTTTAGACCAAATTCTGGAAATACCCCTCGAGATTAACTTTTATATACTTTTCATTCAAATCGTCAAACCCTCCATCAAATCATTGATAATCCCTTTTGGTCTTGAGCGCATTGCGGGTCTTAGTGATATCTTGCCCACTTTGCTTTTAAAGATGTTTCTCTAAAATTAGAAATAAGGTCTAACCACGACTCTTCTTTCTGGTCCCTGGCCCAGGCTTTCGGTAGTGACATCGGAGCGATCGGCTAATTCCAGGTGGATAATTCTTCTTTCATAGGCCGGCATTGGAGGTAAGTTTTTTTCTTTTTTTGTTAAGGCAACTTCATCAGCCACCGAGTGGGCCAGTTCTTTTAGATACTCTAACTTTTTCTTTTTGTAGCCATTAATATCTAAGTCAATAAAAAAGGGTTCAGTAATTTTTCTTTTCAAAATTGCCTTTAAAAGGTGTTGAATTTCAGCCAGGGTTTGACCTCTTTCGCCAATTAAAATTTGGGGCTCTTCAGTTTTTAGATTAATTGGCAAGGTTAAATCTTTTTGGGGCAAAAATTCTATTTTTACCTCAAAAGTGATTTTTTGAAAAAACTCATCAATAGTTTTTTTAATTTCTTCAAGATTACTTTGACTGAGCATAAACAGCTTGCTCCGTAGGCCCCGCCTTTTCCGGAAAAAGAGGGGAGTCCTTCGAAGGTTTTTTAAAAATAATATATTGCTGGCCTATGGAAAATAAAAAGGTGATTATCAAGTAAAGACCGATGGCAGCTGGCAGTCTCGTCAAAATAAAGACCGTAAAAACCGGAAAGAAATAAAGCATTTGTTTTTGCATCAAGTTTGAGAATTGAGCTATTTGATCTTGTTTTTTTGGAACTTGCCCTCCACCAATTTTTTGGTGGGGAGTACTCATCTTGTTCTGGAAAAATTGGCAGATGCCGGCCAAAACCGCCAAAATCAAACTGGGTTGGGTTAAGTTTATTAAACCCAATAATGTTGGTTCTTCCTGGAGGTTGGGAGGAGAAACAAAAGGATAAAGAATAGTTAATTTGGCAGAATCCAAACCATCTTTAAAAGTCATGAATACCAAAAAGAGAGCAATTAAAATAGTTAAAATTGGCAGATGAATCAAAAGGGGTAAAAAACTGCTAAAAGGATTAATTTTTTCTTTTTTGTAAAGTTTAATCATTTCCCTGGCTTGTCTCTCACGGTCGGTTTTATATTTCTGTTGAATTTCCTTAATCTTGGGTTGGATTTCAGTCAAGACTTTATGGGTTTTTATTGATTGAGCCATTAAAGGATAAAGAATTAACCTAATTAAGCAGGTTAAAACAATCACCGCAATTCCAAAATCCTGACCTGGTAAATATTGATACAACAAAATCAAGGCGTTAAATAAGGGCTGATATAAAAGTAGATTGAAGGCATTAATTATTATTTCCATGGTTATATATCTTCGCTTTGGCAAAAAGTTTGTTTATGGTTTCTTCAACTTCCCAGAAATCTTTTTCTTCTAATCCAGGAACGGCCACCAATACTATATCCATCCCTGAACGGGTGGTGGGTGGGTGTCGTCTAACCAGTTCTCGTAATCTTCTTCTGATTTTGTTGCGCACGGTTGCTTTTTTTGAAACTTTCTGGGAGACAATAAAAGCAAACCTTGAATCTTTCAAATCATTTTTGATTGTTTTTAAAATTAAAAAATCCTCTTTAAATCCCTTCCCATTTTTAAAAACCCTTTCAATGTCTTTTTTCTTTTTCAACCTATTTACTTTAGGTAACATTTTAAACTGTTAATCTCCATCTTCCTTTTTTTCTTCTTCTGGCCAAAATTTTTCTCCCTCCTTTAGTCCTTTGTCTCTTTTTAAAACCATGAGTTCTCTTCCTTTTCTTTTTTTTTGGTCTATAAGTGATACTCATATTTTCCACTATAGTTACTAATTTAACGGACATTTATTCCATTAAAAGTTTTTATGTTTTTTAGCGACCATAGACTGCTGGGCTAATCCAAGATTCAAGATATTCAAAAATACTTTGTAATCAGTATTCAAACTGTAGCCACATTTCTACACTTAAATATCTCACAATTTCTGTTTTGTTTGTAAAAAATTCTACACTTACTACAAGTTTGGGAACTTCGGGCTGGGTTGACTAATAATTAAACCTGAATGCTAATTACTTTAATAATCAGTTTTATTCTTTGTTTTTTGTTTTCCCTATGTCCTCATTTTAGCACCTAACTCTTATCTTAGCAAAGTGTTCAAATTTCGAGGGTCTATCCAGACATCATTTAATGATAATAGCAGATTTAATAGAAAAGTCAAAAAATCCAATGTATTTTAATGCTTGATAAAAGAAAGAGCTTTAGCATAAACACAAAATTAAACTAATCGAAATTTATCACTGGAATCTTTATTTAAACAAAAATCTTAACAACAAGTTAAAAGATAAATTTAAAGAGATAATTTTAATGTTTAATGTCGGGGATGCCAGGCTCGAACTGGCACTCTCCTGTCCCCGAGACAGGCGCGTTAACCAATTACGCTAATCCCCGATTAAATCACCCAATATTTTTTCTTGGTCATTTCATCTCTTTTCATTTCCAGTTTTTCTCTTTCTTTTTTGGCTTTTTGGGCCAAATTTTTCAATTCCTCATCTGACAATCTTCCTAACTTTAATATTTCTTTTTCCAAAAATTCTTTTTTATTTTTCTCAGGTGTTTCAAGGACATAGCTCAGTAGGACATCTAAAACCTGTCCTACCTGAGGACCAGGGCCAATATTTAAAATTCTCATTACATCATTGCCGTTCACCTTAAGCATTTTGACAGAGATTGGGTCTCGGCTAACTTTTTCAATAACATATTTTAAATGCCTTAATTTATAGGGTTCAGCCTTGGGAAGGCCAGAGCCAATTCTATCTGCCATTCTCACTTGCAATAATTCTTCCATGTTTTCTGGTCCAACCTGACGAACTAACCTTCTCACTGAACTCTCCGAGACCTCATCAACATTGTAGTAAAAAAGATGATAACGAACCAGTTTTGCAATCTTTTCAATGTCCTTTTTAGGAAATTTCAGACGATTTAATATTTGAACGGTCATTTTTGCCCCGACTATCTCATGACCATAAAAAGTAGCATTAGGACCTTCGCCTTTTTTCACCCTGGGTTTAGCAATATCATGAAATAAGGCTGCTAATCTGACATATTGGTTAAAGTTTTTTTTGGCAGCATAATCCAGAGACCGCAAACAATGCTCGTAACATTCGTAAATATGATGCTTGTTTTGGGTTACTTTGTAGCCTTCTTCTAATTCAGAAATAATATATTTTAATAAACCAAATTCTCTTAAAAACTCTATCCCTTGAGCTGCTCTCTCTGACATTATAATTTTTATCAATTCATCTCTAATTCTTTCTTTGGAGATTGCCTGAAGCCAGGCCGCACTTTTTCTAATTGCCTGAACAGTCTTTTCTTCAACTTTCCAGCTTTCTCCCAAAGTAACAGCAAGCCTCACTGCTCTAAGTATTCTAAGAGCATCTTCATTAAATCGATCTTCAGCTTTCCCTACTGCCCGGATTATTTTATTTTTAAGATCTTCTTGTCCATTAAAAAGATCAATAACCTCTATCTTTTCAGTTTTAAATCTTAACTTATAGTTTTGAGTTTCTTGCTTACCCAAATTTTCTTCGAAAATTTGAGTAGGTGAAAGTTTTGAGTTTTGAATTTTGATTGCTATCGCATTTATCGTGAAATCTCGCCTTGCCAAATCTTCTTTAATTGTTTTTGCCCATTTGACCTCATCAGGATGGCGTTTATCAGTATATTTGGCTTCTTTTCTATAAGTGGTAATTTCAATTTCTTTTAATCTGAGGTCTTGGCTTCCGGTTTGGACAGTGACAGTGAAAAATTGATTCCTATAAAAACTCTTTGGGAATATTTTTTGAATTTCTTCTGGTTTGGCATTGGTGGCTATATCCCAATCTTCTGGTTCCACATCTCTCAAAAAATCCCTGACGCAACCGCCAACAATGTAGGCATCAAAACCAGCTTTGTTTAATTCATCAATAATAAACTTTACTTCTTGAGGTATTTCCATTTTTTTATCTTATCTTAAAATTTGCTTTTTTTCAATTGGTTTGATAAGATAATTTTGAACCTGCCCCCGTGGTCTAACTGGATAAGGCGCCTGGCTTCGGACCAGGAGATTTGAGGGTTCAAATCCTTCCGGGGGTACATGAAAAAAATATTTTTAATTATCTCTTTAATTCTGTTTTTCTTTTCTTCGATTCCTCATTTGGTTCAAGCCAAGTTGGTTCCTTGTGGCTGTGTCGGATACTTTAAAAAAGGTACAGAGGAGGTATGCTGTGCTGAAATAAAAACAGACGAACAAGGAAATGTAATAACAGACGAAGAAGGAAAAGTAATATGTAAGGAAGAGGGAACACCTTGCCAATTCTGTCATCTTTTTGTCTTATTTAAAAATATTGTTGATTTTCTTTTGTTTGAAATTGTTCCTCTTTTAGCGATCTTGATGATAGTAATTGCTGGCGCTATGTATATATTGGCTTATCTTGAAGTAGTCGGCGATCCTAAGTGGATTTCCCAAGCTAAATCTTTAATTTGGTCAGTAGTAATTGGACTGATTTTAATTTATGGCGCCTGGCTGATTGTTAATCTCTTTTTTCAGATAATTGGAGTAGAACAGTGGACAGGTTTGGGGACCTGGTGGGAAATCAAATGTCCTTAAATGACTGTACCTTGTTCCTGTCCCTGCCCTCATAGCTTAATTGGTAAAGCACCCGCCTCTTAAGCGGAGGAGTCCAGGTTCGAGTCCTGGTGGGGGCACCAAATTTGAGAACACAAACTTTTTATTTTTTGATTTATTACTGACGAACTGATTCTCGGCCCCAGCCCGCCTTCGGCGGGCTGGGGCATTTTTCTACTTGATTTTTTTGTCATTCCACAAAAAATAGTGCGTAATAAGAAAATAGCCAAAATTAAGGAAATTTCAAGGAATTTTGTTCGTAAAATTCTTTAAAATATCCAGAAATATCCCTCAAATCTTATTAGGCATTATCTTTAATGTTGTTGAGGTTGAAAATCAGGAAATAAAAAAATTTGAAGCACTAAAGAATGAAAGTGAAAATCAAATGAGTAGTGGAGCGGGCATTTCAGCAGCTTAATTAATGGCAGAAAAAAATATTAATGCTGTAATGACAGGTAATGTAGGTACGAAAGCTTTTGATGTATTGAACCAATTTCCCATAGGTATTTATGTCGGGGATGACACAATAGAAAAAGTTTTGCAAGAATTTATAGACGGAAAACTCAAAAAAAACTAAAGAAGGTAAATGTCCCAAAATATGAAAATCGCAGTTAGGGGAGGTAAGGGCGGAGTTGGGAAATCGATGGGGGGCAACTTCGTTAGCGATGGAATTTGCGAGAATTACTCAAGTTATGGTTGTGGATGTCGATGCTGAATGTCCAAACGACCACTTTTTACTTTCCATAAAAAGGAAAAATATACGACTGTTTATCAACCGATTTCCAAAGTGGGATTTTAAAAAATACCCAAAATGCGGTAAATGCCTTTCTCTTTATAAACAAAATGTCATTGTTTCTGACAAAATACTGGGTTTATGCTGACTCTTTATTAGCTTTTTTAATTGGCGTTTATATCATCAAAAAATCTTTTTCTTTTTCTTTGGGTAAGGAAACGGTTTGATTCTTTGCTTGATGTTTCAGCTGGCGAAGAAATAGAAGAAAAAATAAAAACAATTGCCAAGGCACAGAATATTGAAATTTCATCTCTAAAGACTCAAAAAAAGTTCAATCGTTACCGCCAATTTGGAAATAAAACTTCCGAGCAATTTAAAAGTAAAGGAGATAACTAAAATTTCCGATAGTTTGAGAGAGAAACTTGTAAATATGATAGAAAATCTTCAGTATGTCGCCATTCAAATTGTCAGTCATGAAGTTGAAACCTGATTTTACAAATCTTTTTGGGGTAAGGCTTTCGGCTGGCAGAAACGAGGAAGATTTAGGCAAGAAATTAAAGACGTAAAGAGAGATGGATCTGGCAGTTATTGTATTTATCCAAAATATGGTGATAAAATTCCTCAGGAAGGCGGCGTTCCTTGCTTGACGCTTGAGTGTCCAAAATGTAAGATTAACTTAGTTAGAGAATAATATGGTAAAACCATTAAAACCAAGAAGAGTATTTTTCGACCCAAATGTAACTTATTTTAAACCACGAGCAGTGCCTCTTTTAATGCTAGAAGAGGTAGATTTAGGTGTAGATGAATTGGAGGCGTTACGACTTTGTGATTACAAAAATTTAGAACAAATTGAGGCCGCTAAGAAAATGAAGATTTCTCAAAGCACTCTTCAACGAATTCTAACCTCAGCTAGAAAGAAGGTTGCCGAGGCCTTAATTGAAGGAAAGGCAATTAAGATAACGAAGAAAAACTAAAAATAGTTAGTAAAAATTAAGCAAAAAACTTGACGTTTTAGAATGCTAAATCAAGGCCAACTTTTCCTTAAACTCGTCATTTGGGAATGACGAATAAATGACGACTTTTGTAAAAGTTTTGTATTACAGAATGCAAAGTGGACGCA
>JASEJL010000030.1 GCA_030016465.1 Patescibacteria group bacterium
TTCTCCGCCGTGACAGGGCGGCGCTTTTAACCGGGCTAAGCTACGCCCGCCTGGTACCGGGGGTGAGATTTGAACTCACGACTTCCGCCTTATGAGTGCGGCGTTCTCACCAGCTGAACTACCCCGGCTTTTGATAAAATAATTATTTGATTTTTCAATTAATGCTGTAATTAATCCATTAATCTTATGTCGTATAATCTTATGTCGTAATCCCCTCCTCTATGTATCGAAACTATAATAGTTCCCTAATAATTAGAAAAATTTTTATAGATTTTTTTATTCTTTGTTTTTTATTTTTATAAGAGTAGTTTTAGTAAATTGAGTAAGTGGAATTCCTAGTAGATCTGATCAATATTGCTCTACCTCTCTTACTCTATTTTTATGAATTTGATTAATTAGAACTTGTAATGTAAATCGCTCTTTTGATATACCTCACACAGATTGAAACCAATTTATCATAAACTTAATATACTTGTTGCGGGGGTGGGAATTGAACCCACTTCTCAACCTTATGAGAGTTGCGAGATAACCGGTTCTCTACCCCGCGCCAATATTTTAACATAGTTTACAATACTTGTAAATCAATCAGGGCTTTTTCGTAAATTGCTATTACTTTTTTTGTTTCTTCTAAACTTAATCGATAATTGGGGTCATGAATAATATTGTTGCGAATTTTATGGGCTTTTTTAACTTCTTCAATATTGGACAAAGAATCAGGAGTTAAACTGTCTAATTTTTCGTCCAAACTAACTTTCTTAA
Organism: Patescibacteria group bacterium; assembly: GCA_030016465.1. Taxonomy (GTDB): domain Bacteria; phylum Patescibacteriota; class Minisyncoccia; order Minisyncoccales; family DG-74-1; genus Yes71-31. Next base: position 760 of record JASEJL010000030.1, read on the forward strand.
ACCCCTTTTGGTTTAAAATGTTGTCCATTATTTTATCGGCTTCAATGACGGCTAGCTTCCATTCTGATTCTATTTCGGTTTCTAATCTCCTTTTTATTTTCTGCCATTCTTTTTCAACTTTTCTCAATCCAAAAGGCCGATAGGTTAAAAATTCTTTTAAATTCCAGATTATCAATTCTTTTAAGAAGGTGGTTTTAATCGAAGCAATTATAATAAAGCCAAGGAAAATTAAAGAAAAAAATATAAAAACAATTTTTAAAACTAGTAACCAACCAGTAAATTTGGGTGAAATAATAAATGAAATCAATTCAGAAAAGGACAGGCTATCGGAAAGAGCATCTTGAATTGTTTTAATAATACTCATAAGGCCTAAATAGTAGCCAAGAAAAGAAGATTTAATTTTTTTGCATTATCTGAGCGATTTTTAAAATTTTTTCTTCTTCAAATGGTTTGCCGATAATCTGAAGGCCAACCGACAACTCCCCACCATTTTGCATTTCACTATTTTTTGTTTCTTTGGTTCTATTTTGTTTACTAAGTTTTTCTTTAAAATGGTGAGAAGCTACTTTGCCACAAGGTATTGAAAGAGCTGGCAAACCAACCAAATTAACTGAAACAGTATAAACATCGACTAAATACATTGAAAGAGGATCTTCGATTCTTTCTCCTATCTTAAAGGGCAGAAAGGGCGAAACCGGAGTTAAAAGGGCATCAACTTTTTTAAAAACTTTTTCAAAATCATTTTTAACTAAAGTTCTCACTTTCTGGGCCCTCAAATAATAGGCCTCGTAATAACCAGCCGACAGGGCATAAGTGCCAAGCATGATTCTCCTTCTTACTTCCTGGCCAAATCCTTCTCCTCTCGATTTTAAATAAACCTCCATTAGATCTCTAGTTTTTTTAGCTGAGTAGCCGTATTTTATTCCATCGTATCTAGCCAAATTAGCCGAGGCCTCTGAGGGATTTATTATATAGTAAACAGGTAAAGCGTATTCAGTATGGGGCAAACTAACTTCTTCAACAATCATGCCCATTTCCTCGTATTTTTTAATTGCCTTTTTTATTATCTTTTCCACTTCCGGATCAATCCCTTTAACGAAATACTCTTTCGGTATACCAATTCTTAAATCTTCAATTTTCAATTTCCAATTTTTAATTTTGGGTGTTTCAACGCTTGTTGAATCTAAAGAGTCTTTTCCTTTAATAGCATCGAAAACTATTTTACAATCCTCGACTGTTTTAGTAATTGGTCCTATCTGATCAAGCGAAGAGGCAAAAGCAATTAAACCATATCTTGAAACGGCTCCATAGGTTGGTTTTAATCCGACCACTCCGCAAAAGGAAGCCGGTAAACGAATGGAACCACCAGTATCAGAACCTAAAGCAAAAATACACTCATTAGCAGCCACGGCGGCCGCTGATCCGCCAGAAGAACCACCAGGAACTCTTGTTAAATCAAGGGGATTTTTAGTGGGAAAAAAAGCCGAGTTCTCAGTTGAACTTCCCATAGCAAACTCATCAAGATTGGTCTTGCCTAAAATTACAGCTTTCTGGTCTTTAAGTTTTTTAATAACTGTAGCATCGTAAGGAGCAAGATAATTTTCCAGAATTTTGGAACCTGCCGTACACTTGACATCCTCAACTAAGATATTGTCCTTTATCGCTGCCGGGATTCCAGCTAAGAGCGGAATTTTCTTACCAGCCAAAATCATCTCATCAACTTTTTTTGCCTGGGAGAGAGCTAAATCTTGGCTAACAGTTAAAAAAGCTTGGATAGTTTTGTCTTTTTCGCCAATTCTTTCTAAATAAAATTTACAAAGTTCCACAGCGGAAAATTCTTTTTTTATTAACCCCTGATGAGCTTCTTTAATTGTTAAATTTTTTGATACCACTATTTTAAAATAGATTTTGTTTTTAGATAACCATCTTTTGTTTCTGGTGCCAATTCTAAAAGTTTTTTGCTTTCTGACTTTGGTTTCTCGCTTTCATCATCTCTCATTACATTTTCAACCTTGATCACTGAAGGTTTCGTCTTCATCTCCTGCCTCGCCTCCAGAAGAGAGGGCTCGGCTATTGAATGGCTAGTTGGCTCAATTTTTGAAATATCAACTTCTTTTAATTTTTCAATGTAATCTAAAATTGAAGAAAGCTCTTTTTGAAATTTCTTTACTTCTTTTTCGGTCAAACCCAAACGGGCAAGTTTGGCGATATGTTGAACCTCTTCTTTACTTATCATAATTACTTAATTAATGAATTAACGAGTTAACGGATTAACGAGTTTCAAAATTAAATCAATTCGTTAATTCTTTAATGCGTTAACTGGCTAATTTAATAACTGATATTTATCTGGGTGGCTCTAGCTCTTTTATTTCCACTAAAATCTCTTCTAGCTCGTCTAAATTCTCCAAAACCATTCCTGCTCCCCTGACCACCGCCGTCATTGGATCCTCAATAATTTTAGTTGGAATTTTTGTTTCTTTAGCAACCAGAGTATCCAATCCTTTTAAAAGCGAACCTCCTCCAGATAAATAAATTCCATTAGCCATGATATCGGCTAATAATTCTGGCGGTGTTTCCTCAATCGCTGTCCTAATTTCGGTGACAATTTGTCTAACCGATTTTTCTATTGCCCTTCTAATATTTTCATCAGAAACCAAAATTTCTTCCGGTAGACCGGTGACCAAATTTCTTCCTCGAATTGGCATTTCTCTCTTTTCCTTCAAAAGATAAGCAGAGCCAATCCCAATCTTTATGGCTTCGGCTGTCCGTTCTCCAATTAAAAGTTTATATTCTTCTTGAGCAAATTGAATTATGTCTTCATTAAGTCGATCGCCAGCCACCCTTAAACTTTTTGCCAAAACAATCCCCCCAAGAGAGATTACTGCCACCTCACAGGTTCCGCCGCCAATATCAACAATAAAGTTTCCGCCAGCTTCCTGGACAGGTAACCTAGCTCCTAAGGCAGCTGCCATCGGTTCTTCAATTAAAAAAACTTCTCTGGCTCCAGCTGATTTTCCGGCATCAATTACTGCCTTTTTTTCCACTTCGGTCACTCCGCAAGGAATTCCCACAATGATTCTTGGCCGGGGATTTAAAAGGAATCTTTTTTTCTGAGCCTTCTCAATGAAATATCTGAGCATTTGCTCAGTCACCTCAAAATCGGAAATCACGCCTGCTCTTAAAGGTCTAGTGGCCACAATATGAGCAGGGGTTCGGCCAACCATTTTTTTGGCTTCGAGGCCAATAGCCAAAATCTGGCCGGTTTTCTGATTGACGGCCACTACCGAAGGTTCCTGAATAACAATTCCCCGTCCCCGGACATAGACCACAGAGTTGGCAGTGCCCAGGTCAATAGCAATATCCTCAGAGAATAGTCTTGCGATTTTACTTAACATATTTTTTAACTTGATTTATTCTCACTAATTTGATTTCTTTTTTCTCTCTTTGTTTAAGTTCTAGACAGTTCTTCCTTAATGTTCTTTCACTCACGACAATTCTTAAAGGTATTCCAATCAAATCAGCATCAGCGAATTTTTCCCCGGCTGTTTTATCTTCCCTATCATCATATAATACTTCAATTCTAGCTTCCTGTAAATCTTGATATAACTTTTGGCTAATTTTTTTGACTTTTTGAGTATTTTCAATTACCGAGCCAGGCCAAACGGGGTAAGGTGCGAAATGAGACGAAGTCTCAGCAAGCGGGATTAAATGAACCTGAAAAGGAGCGACCTCTCTCGGCCAAATAATTCCTTTTTCATCGTGACAAACTTCAACAATTGCCCCCATTAATCTCGGCAGTCCGATGCCATAGCAGCCCATTAAAATTAGTTTCTTCTTTCCTTCTCGATTAACAAAAGTAAAGTCAAAAGGTCGGGAAAATTTATCTTTTAATTTAAAAATGTTGCCAACCTCAATTGCTCTTTTTATTTCTAATTTTTTAGTTTGACATTTTGAACATTTATATTTCTCCTCCTTGATAATTTCTTTGTTGATGGCTAACTTACACTTTGGACAAAGATAGATTGTGTCTTCACCATAAGGAGTAATGACTTGAAATTCATGGGAATATTTGCTAAAAGTACCGCCCGAAGCTAGGGTTAAAAAGGTTTGTTTTGCCAGGCCACATCTTTTAAAAATTTGAAAATAGGCCTTTTTTACTTTCTCATAATATTTATCTAAATCTTCCTCATCTTGATGAAAAGAATAAAGGTCTTTCATTATAAACTCTACTCCTCTCAGCAGGCCTGATTTTGCCCTGAGTTCATCTCGGAATTTTGTCTGAATCTGATAAACAGCAACCGGTAAGTTTTTATAAGATTTGACGAATTTTTTAACTAGAGGAGTAATAATTTCTTCATGGGTCCAGCCCAGACTACAATCTTTTCCTGAGCGACTTTTTAATTTAAACATTTCTTTTTGCTGCCAGCGACTGGTTTTGAGCCAGTTTTCTTTGGGATGAAGAGCTGGTAAAAAGAGTTCTTGGCCACCAATTTTTTGGATTTCTTCCCTAATAATATTTTCAATTTTTTTCAATACCAGAAATCCTAAAGGTAAATAGGAATAAACACCAGCCATTAGTTTATCAATAAAACCAGCCCTAATTAAAAGTTGGCTATTTTTACTTTTCTCGTCTTTTGGCGCCTCTCTTTGAGTTTCAGTGAAAAGTTGTGATTGTCTCATAAAATTAAAATAATCTGCTGATATCTTTTATGGTTACCAAGATTATTAGGCCAATTAATAAAACAAAGAAAAAGGTAGTAATTTGTTGCTCAGTCTTTGAAGAAACTGGTCTTTTTCTTAGCGCTTCAATTCCCAAAAAAACTAGTTTTCCTCCATCTAAAGCCGGAATGGGCAAAACATTAAATAAGGCCATGTAAATTGAAATTATGGCAACAAATTGCAAAAAGTAATTTATACCCAGTTGGCCAATCTGGGCAAATAAACCAAGAATTCCAACTGGCCCCATCAACTGGACTCCGGTTGGCTCTCTCTTTGTGGCCAGAACTAAAGCCCGGGCCCAACCCTGAATTATTGCCACTGTTAGATTACCGGTAGCAATTATTCCTTGAATTGGCGCTTCCTCCCAGGGATAAGATTTTATTGTCGTTCTAACCAAAGCCACTCCCATTGCGCCTTCCCCTTCGGGTGGCGAAACTCGTGGAACTAAAGAAACTTCAAAAATCTCTTTTCCCCTCTCAATGGTTAAAGTAACTTCCTCACCTTTATATTTCTCAGTTAATTCCTGAACTTCTTTAACTTTATCAATTGAAAATTGTAAATTGGAAATTGAAAATTTCTTAATGGTGTCTCCTGGTTTTATTCCGGCAATTTCCGCTGGCGAATTAGGGGCAACTGCTGCAATCTGAACTTTCGGCTCAATCAAATTTCCGTTTTCTTTATCAGAAATAGTAGTCGGCGTTCCCAAACCCATGACAATGCTTAATAAGATTGCCGAAATTATCCAGAAACTTACCACTCCGCCAATAACAATTAAAACTCTCTGCCAGATTGGTTTTTGAGTAAAACTCCAGTATTCCTTTTTTTCGTGATCTACCTCGCCATAAAGTTTAACAAAAGCACCAAAGGGCAAAAGATTTAATGAATAAATGGTTTCCCCAATTTTTTTTCCAATTAAACGGGGAGGTAAAAAAATACCGAATTCTTCAATTTTTACTCCAAATCTCTTGGCCAAAATAAAATGACTGAATTCATGGAGGACGATCAATCCAATAAGACTTATAAAAGCAAGAATAATTGTGAAAACCATTGAATTAATATCCAATTTCCAATAGCCAATTTCCAAGAAACGTCTAATTTCTAAATGTCAAATTTCAAAACATTTTTGGCATTTTATCATTGGACATTTGGAATTTTGTTGGGAATTGGAAATTAGGATTTGGGAATTTCAAGACTCTATTTCTTTCTTCTTCCTCTCCACTATTTCTTCAATTTTCTCATTATATTCATCAACTAAATCTTGTAATTCATCTTTAGCTCGAAATTTATCATCTTCTCTAATTTTTCCTTGGCGATATCCTTCCTGAATTTTATCCCAGGCTTCTTCCCGCCATCTCCGAATGGTTTCCCGAACCTGCTCTTTTTTTTGAGATAATAACTTAAGTAACTCTTTTCTATATTCTTCACTCAAAGGAGGCAAATTAATTCTGATTACTTCTTTATCAACAATCGGATTTGCTCCAATTCCTGTTTTTTCCAGGGCCCTGACAATCCCCTCAATATAAGATTTATCCCAGGGCTGAATCAAAATCTGTTTTGGCTCGGGAATGGAAATAGCTGCCAATTGTTTTAAAGGAAAATTTTGACCAAAACACTCAACAACAATATCTTCAACCAAAGAAATTGAGGCCCGGCCCGTTCTGATTTTCGCCAGTTCCCTATCTAAAAAAGAAATAGCTTTATCCAGTTCCGGTTTGATTTTATCTATAATCTCTTTGTAATCAAAAATTTCTTTTTCCATCATAAAAGTTTTTAATTCTTATGGATCAAATAAAACTAACATCTTTTGCCTATCATTATTTTTCATTCTGTATTTACCTACAAACTCTCCCTTTTCTTTTCTCTCTTTAAATGTCTTTATTACAATATGTTGTGATAATTCTTTATTTGCCTCTTCTATTTCATTGATATAATTTTTTAATCTATTCTCAGCAAACTTAACATATTCTTTAGAAATCTCTATCCCTATAAAATCGTGTTTTAATATCTTTGCCGCTACTAAAGTTGTTCCGCTTCCACAATAAGGATCAATTATTACTCCTTTATTTTCATCCATAACCGAATAAATTGCTCTAGTAGGTAATGCTAATGGGAAAGGTGCGGGATGAGGAATGTTTTGCTCTGGTGAAAATCTCCAGATGGAAGTCAATAAGGCGTGTTTTGGTTTTAATTCTTTGCCTATCAATTTTCCTTCCTTGGGTTTATAAAGCCAATATATCCTTTCTTCTATTTGCCAAAATCTCCAACCTCTTATGTTTGCGGCAATTTTTCTATCCCAGATTATTTCTTGTCTAATTGTCCAATTTGTTTTCCGCAACCAGTCCATAGGATGAAGCATTTTACCCCTCTCCCATCTAAGTTTGTGATTATAGAAAAAAGATCCTCCAGGCTTAGTAACTCTAAAAAGTTCGTTTAAAACTTCTACTTGACTTTTTTGGTATAGTTCTTCTGGTAGTTTGTCTACGGCGCCTGAATATTTTACATTTGCAACTAGCCACCCTTTTTTATTTTCACCTTTATTGTAAGGAGGTGAGGTGACACCACAATCAACAATTCCATCTGGGAGTGTTTTTAAAACAGATAATGCATCGCCCTGAATAATTTTATTTAAGTATTTTTTTTGATTCATTTTGTTTTCGCTTTTAAAAATTTGTAAAATCCTTTATCTATATATGGCTTATGTTTTGATAATTCAGTGTTATTTAGAAGATAAATAATTTTTAGATTTGGACATCTAATAAAATCTTTGTAATTAAAATTTGCGCTTCTTAAAAATTGTCCTTTTGTACTTTTACTTCCTTTTAATTTATTCTGCCATTTTTTTATTTGGGTTTCTAAATTTTTTACAAAATCTTTAAAATTAAATGGGAACTCAATAATATAAATAAGTTTCCCATTTACAAACCCGCTAACTAACATATTTAGGTCTTTTTCTTTTTTATCTTTTTCTAGCCTTGTAGATGTATAATCAGTAAAATTTCCTCCACCGTTTAATTTTGATGGGCTTGTTTTTCTTTTGCCTCTTTTATACTTTTCGAACTCTTCAGTATCAACATTTTTAGGCTTTGCTTCGCATTTTATAGTCTTTCCTGAAACAAAAGCGTCTTGCTTAAAACCATTATATCCTATTTTAGTCTCTTTATGTTGATAACCTGCTAAAGTAACAGTTATAAATTCCCGTATTGTCGAGGAGTTTTTGTCATTTATATACATTGTTAATAAGTCAATCAGTGCTCCAATAAGGGTATCCTTGGATTTTCCTATTAAATAACTACTTAACTCTTGGTGAGTTCCTGTTGAATAGATTTTAATTATGTTTGCTAATTCTTGATTCATATTTCTATTAAAACTCCAGCATTAAGGTTTCGAGGGCTAATCTTGGGTTGACATTGGTGGTGGAAATTAGAAAAATGGTGCTTTGAATTTTATCCAGAATCTTGGTCAACTTCCCTATTTTCAAAGGTTCTACCTTAGAATTCAGGCTGGAAATTAATTTTTCCCGGAAATAGGACAGCCAGATATTTAGAATTTCTTTTAACTCAGGTATCTGGGAAATTTTTTGGGCATATTGAAAACGAGAAGTTAAATCAGCTTTAGTCAATCTAATTATTTCTTTTAGTAGCACTTCTCTTTCTTTTAGTTTTTGGGGTTGGTTTAAAAAATCAATTGCCACTCCTGGTTTTCCCTGGGAAATTTGAGATATTACTTGAGCCTTTCTTTCTTCAACTCCTTGCTCTTTGAGATAATTCTCAATTTCTTTTTTGGCTATCGGATAAAATTTAATAATTTCCGACCTGGAACGGATGGTCGGAAACAAAAATTCCGGATATTCGCTAATTAAAATTAAAATGGTATTGCCACAGGGTTCTTCTAAAGTTTTTAAAAAGCAATTCTGGGCTTCTTGGTTCATTGAATGGGCCTGATCAATAATGGCTGCCTTGAAAGAGGCTAAATAAGGCCGGAGAGATACTTTATAATTGAGGTTCTTGATTTGAGAAATTTGAATTTCCTTTTGGACAGGTGTAATTAAAATGAAATCGGGATGGCCTCCTGTCAAAAGTTTGGTAGGAGGTTGGCCAAAAAGCAGGGAAATCCATTCCAGGGCTACTGTTTTTTTTCCCAATTTTTCCTGGCCGCTAAATAAATAGGCATGGGAAAATTTTCCCAGTTCAGCTGATTTCTTTA
>JASEJL010000031.1 GCA_030016465.1 Patescibacteria group bacterium
GCAATTAAATATTGTTCAAACTTTCATTAAAGTTAATGCCTAATAAGATTTGAGGGTATTTCTGGGATATTTTTTACTGATTTACGAACAAAATTCTTCGAAATTTCCTCAATTTTGGCTATTTCCTTATTACGCAGTATCTTTAGTTGTAAAAATTCTGGGCCTTGTTTACACTTTTTTCTTAAAAGCATCTAAAAAAGAAGGGGCGGAATGTAAACAACAGCTGGCAAATCTTACACTATATAATCTTTTTCTAAATTGAAATTGGCGGAAAGCTAGATTGTCTTTTGCCTCTAGATAGAACTGATCAATGGTCCATCTTTTTTCATATTTTTAACCGGGGTGAAACTTTTTCTGTGAATAACTGATGGACCATATCTCTTGAGCATTTTTCGATGGAATTTTGTTGGGTATCCCTTATGTCTGTCAAAACCATATTGGGGATATCTTTTGTGATAGCACAACATTATTCGGTCTCGACGAACCTTAGCAATTATTGAAGCTGCGGCACAGGAAAACACTTTTTCATCTGCTTTGACAATAAATTTTTGAGGTATCGGCAAATCTAATTTGAAGTTACCATCGATAATTAAGAAATCAGTTTTACAATTTCTAATTTTCAATTTGCAATTTAAATTTTTAACAGCTCTTTTCATTGCTAATTTGGTCGCTTCTAAAATATTAATCTTGTCTATCACTTTTTCCGAAACCTTGCCTATTGCCCATTTAATGCCGGAATGGGTAGTTAGTATTTTATAAAACTTGTCTCGTAATTTCGGAGTAAATTTTTTGGAATCTTTAATTTTTGAAAATTGGAAATTGGAAATTGGAAATTTTTTAACAATTACTGCTGCTGCCATTACTGGACCAGCTAAAGCTCCTCTCCCTACTTCATCTAATCCTATCACTCTTTTATATCCTTTTTTCCATAATTTTTTTTCTTCGCTTAAACTTATAGTCATTATTTTATTAAACTTAATGCCTAATAAAGAAAAAGAAAAACAAAATTACCCCTTTCCCCAATTTCTAAACTCTTTTCAATACTAATTTCCTTTGATTAAAAGTAAAAATGGGTTAGAGGAAAATAAGAATTTTCCTTATTATGCAGCTGAAAGTTAATAATTCCAGCAATAATTTATTGTATAGGAATTTCAATAATTTCTATATAAAAAATAAGTTTTTGCTTGCCGAAAGCGAATTGAAGAAGGTTTACCTGGGCGCGCTTCACGCGCGCAGGTAAAATCAAAATTCGTGGTCAAAATAGGTTCAACTATTATCAATTATTACCACCATATTGGATTTGTCAAATTTTTTTGAGTCGTTAAAATCTTTAGGCTCGCCGCGCCAGCAGGCGCGGCGAGCCACAAAATCAATGGGCGGCGCACAATGCCGCCCAAAAAAAATGGTTTCCAAAAAATCGGAACATCTGGTTTTAGTGGGCGTGCGTGGACTCGAACCACGGACCTCCAAATTATCAGTTTGGCGTTCTAACCAGCTGAACTACACGCCCTCATGTGCTCAAAGTTAAACGCTTTCAAACTTTCTCTATCATCTTACCCCGTTAGAAATTTAAAATCAAGATTACTATTTTTAAAGATTAACCAGGAAATTTCTAACGGGGCTTACCAAATTTAATCCATAAATCAAGAAAAACCTTAAAAGCTGACCCCCGACTATGTACAATTTCATTGTATTTTCTCTTTTCTTTTGAAGGGCTCGGTCGCTCGCCCCGTTAGAAAGTCCGCATCACAAACGCTTAAAACAAGATATTGTTGTATATTTTGAAAAATTACTTTCTAACGGGGTTCGCTGAAGTTTACCCCGTAGTCAGCTCTGCTGCAGTTCGGGGCTCGCTCCCTCGCCTTAATTAATTTATTCGGGAAAACAGGCGATTTTAAGGTAAAAAAGTAAAATACCTTCTCCAAAAGTCTACGTTCACTCTGCGTTCTAGAACGCAGACTTTTAAAAAACCTCGTTCACTTGTCGTTCTGGAATGACAAGTTTCTAGACCTCTTTTCACTTCCAATTTTAGCGTTATTTTCGGTTATAAGCAATAGAAAAAGCAGGTATTCTTTACCTGCTTTTTATAAAATCACTTTACTGAAAATGTTACCCTTTATTAGGCAAAGGGTTTCTTAGTGAGATTTTTTATCTTGTTCAGGTTCAACTATCTCTTCTTCCTTTTCTACTCGCGGCTGTTCCACAGGAGGAAAAACATCAATAGGTATTCTTTCTTTCATTTCTTTTGGCTGCACCTCAAAAAACTTATAGAAGTCTTCATAAGAGTCATAATGAGGTATTGTTGGGCTGTAGGGATTGATATTCATAGTCTTTATTATTAATATTATAGTAAATTTTTAAAAAATAAGAAAATTTTCTATTTCTTAAAAAATAAACTCCGAAGAGATTGACTTTGTTTTTTATTTTCTTCTACAATTTTTTCAACCTCTTCTTTTTGATAAGCGAGGAACCCTTTTGTTATGGTAATCTCTGCTATTTGGATGGGTCCACCGACCTTGCCATCTTGAGTGGCAGTTTCTGATATACAATAAGCTGCCAATTCTATGGCTGAGCGTAATGGCATATCTTGAGAATAAAGGCGGTTCAATAAATAAATCGCATATTGAGGTACACCTATAATCGCGAAGCCATAATTACTAAGACAAGGAACAAATCCAAGCTGACTCATAATAGTAAAAATCATAGGCTGGTCTGGTTTACCGTTACTTATTCTGTATCCTGTAAGTATAGCAATTAGCCCTGGTCGTTGTAGATGTGGAGCTTGAGGAGATGGCATAGAAGGTAAGTTCGGAAACCATTCATTATATTGATTTCTAAATAATTGGTGAGTAGCCCGCACAACATCATCGATGCCATCCAGGCCTTCAGCTTTAATTTGGGGAATTAATCTATCCAATAATGTTGCTCCAATTTCATTTGCTCCAGCAATCGCTATGGCCGTGTACCCGGTTAAACCATAAACTTTCTGAATGGTATCATTCGCTCCAGTAATACCCCTTGGATCACCAAAAGTGCCTCTACTATCAGAGGCTATAGCAATTCCTTCTTTAGTTTAGATGGCTATAGCAAGAGACATATTCCTATTTTTAACATATCACCAAATAAAAATATGGTCAACGCAATTATCTCTCATTATTTTTATTCACAATATGGATCGCCGGCTGATGGACAAATAAATTTTTGATTAAGAGGGCATGGTGGCCAACATTCATCATTACAAATTAAATCACTAACACAACAGAAGGGATCGCCTATTTTAGGGCAATGGAATTCCTGTCCTGACGGACAAGGTGACCAGTATTGCCCGTTACACCAAAGGGACTCTAACACATTTTCCTCTGACTCGGTAGAAGATTCTATTTTCTCAACTAATGCCGCTGCCTCTATATCCCATTTTTCAAAACAATCTGGATTTTGTTGGTGTTCTTCGAAGGTAAATTGGGGTTCTAAAATATACCATCTTCCGCTAGGAAGATCAAACTGAGTTAAATCTGGATAAAACCAAAATGGTAAAACCTCTTCAGATTGAAATAATACCATGGCATGCGCTTCTCTCCCATCTTCACTTTTCACAAACATTATAGCTGAATTTATTCCAGCATTAGCTAATGCCGCGCTTACAAGAATTGAATAATCATCACAATCTCCCGATTTGAATCCAAGAGTTTCCACTGGCGCTCTTAATATATCGTTCATATCGTGCTCATAATGAACATAATAACGCACAAAATTAAGAATTTTATTAATTTTTTCATAATCAGAGTCGCTATATTTAACTCCCGCCGTCTCAGAAGAAAATATCGCATAATCTAATTTTGCCTTAGCATCCAAATAACTATAACTCCTACTACGAGAATAGTATTTATCTTCGTCTTCTGGCCAATACGCCTTTGCGATATCATGCTGAGCTAAATACGATGCAAAGTTTACTTCGTCTTGATAGTCATGTAACCACCACTCTTTACCTAGATCTTTTAATTTTCTAATTTCGTTGTAATAATCTTGTAATAAATTTCCTATTGCCAATTGTTGGTGTATTCTTAATTTTGTTTCAGCTTCAGCCCATTTTTTTACAGCTTCTTGTCTTTTATATTCTATTTCTGATATTTGTTTTTGGGTTAATTGTCTTTCGAATTCCAATTGAGTCTCCGCTGCTATCCTTCTTGCTTTTTCTTCCTCAATCTTCCTTTGCGCTTCCTCCTCGACTTCCTCAATTACTTTGGCAACCTCCTTCTCTGTTATTTTCTTTTGTGTTTCATCTTCCTTATCTCCAACTTCTTTAAATACTTCAGAAATATTAGCATCATGAGGGGTTAATTTACCTTGTTTATACAAAACAACACCGATTATTACGACTGATACAGCTACAATAGAAACTATAATTCCTATTAGTAATGGAATTTGGATAAATCCTTTTTGGTTCTTCATCATACATTAAGATACCATAAAAATTTTAATTTTCAAGTTGCCCCCATTTTTTGAATATAAAATAAGGGCGAGGAAGCCCGGCGAAAGGCGGGCGACCGAGCCCGTCAAAGAGAGTATACAATTAAACACTAAAATTATACACAATCGGGGGCAGGTTTTAAGGTTTTTTTTCTCCTCTCTCTGTTGAAGGGGGAACGAGCTTGCCTCGTTTCTGCCAGCAAAATTCGCTCCTCCTCAACAGAGAGAGTTCGTGTCCAATCTCCGAGTGCGCGTGGAAGGAGTCGAACCTTCTACTTCCTCTTTATCAGAGAGGCGTTCTACCGGTGAACTACACGCGCATAAAAGGCAAAGCGTTCTACCGCTGAACTATGTGCCCAAAACGTATAATCCTTTTTGGGTTGGAAAATTGTTTATTTTCTTTTTGAAAATAATGGTTAGATTAGTTTTCTGAAAAATTTCTTCCCATTCCTTGCCGATTTTAAAAGAGGTATTATTGTTTTTTTGAAAAAACTTATTAAAAGTTAAGCCGTGGATTTTGCAATAAATTCTTGACAAAAGGTCTTCAGGCAAGTCCTCATAGATAATAATTTTTTTTGAAACCCTTTTTGCTTCTTCTAAAAGAGCGGTCGGGTCATCGCTATGGTGTAAAACATAATTTATTAAAACCGTATCAAAAGATTTCTCCGGAAAAGGAAGAGTTTTGCCGTCAAAAATTTCAAAGGGGATATAAAAAATTCTTCGATCTCTAATATCTACTCCAATCACTTTCGCCTGAAAAAAATCCTGAAAAGCCTTGGCAACGATTCCTGAACCGCAACCCAGATCAAGGATTTTTTCTCCTTTTTTAATAAAATTCTGGCAGTGAAAACACATTTTTCTAGCTGCCCATTGATAAATTGGGGAGAAAATTCGGTAATAATTCATTTTTTAGGTGTGCTGAAGCTGCCAATTACTAAGTTAGGTATTAATTTTTTAAAAACTGCTGGGGTAATCTTTATTGACCAATTATAATCGCCGGCATTAATAATAATTTTTGGTTCCTTTAATAAGGTTTTATCTGCAAAGGTTGGAAGTCCCCAAAGATTGCCAAATGGCGGAATGGCTCCAACTTTCACCCCTTTTAGATTTTTCTTCATCCAAGCCTCTTTTATAAAATCAACCTTTTTTACATTAGCTATCTTTTTTAATTTTTGAATATCTAAATTTTTATTTGCTGGAATCAAAACTAAGGCCAGCGTTTTCTCCAATTTTACAACTAAAGTTTTGGCAATAATCTTTTGGGGCACTCTTAAAGTGGCAGCTTTATCATAGGCAGTGTAAACCGTCCGGTGTTCAATCGGCTCGTATTTGATTTTCGCTGAATTTATAAATTTAAGTAGTTTTTGAGAAATGGGCATACCAGGTAGTAGAAATTTGATTAATATTTTGCTTTGTAAATAATATTATATTGCTGCCAGGCAGCGATCGAATTTTCACTACCTAGCATATTAAACCATATTACCAAAAATAAAAAAACCCGTCAAAAGGTTTTTTTAGTTTCTTAGAGTTGCCCCGACAATCTCCCTTTAAAGTACAGAGATTAACACTTTAGAGTTAAAATCCGAATTCCAGATTTCAACTCTAGTCGACAAACTTTTAAATTATGTGATCCATGGACAGCTTCCGCTACCCATGCCTTGTTCATGTTACTCCCTATATCGCTATAGAGCATGGACTATATCATCATCCTTCTTTTTAAGGTCTTAATCTTTCTTGGATGGAGGTTTGCTATTTTTATTAGGAAAGCTTGCTGTAATTTAGCAGGAATATACATTCTCCAGTAATCTGGATCTACAGACCGGCTTGGATTATGAATCTTTCCCGTTTCAATTCCTAAATCATTTAAGAGAACTTTTAATTTTTCTAATTTTTCCTTATCATTCTGGACTAACTGAATATAGAATCTCGCTTTTTCGTTTTTTGGAATGCCGCCTTTGGCGTCAAAAAATCCCTTAATGTAACTAATTTTTTCTTCTTCCGTTTCCAGTTCTAAAGGATTGAAATTAAAGTCCAGAAAGTTGGCTAATGTCTCAAGCATATATACCTTTCGGTATTTTCCTTCCCTACTATAAATGCAAGAATTATAACCTAACTTCCTAAAAAGTCCTTGTAAGATTTTAAGCCAATCTGTCCCGATTTGCGAAATTCTGAATCTCTTATTGCTGCTGAATGTACCATCGTGTAATGCTCCAAGAAGATAAGCTTTAATTGAAGGAGCTTGGCGTGTAGTCTCTGAGGGGTCACGAAGACTTCCCTGCTGATTTGCTGCATTGATAGCTTTGTCACTCATATTAATTTATCTTAACACGAGTAGCTTCAAATACACAGCTATTCCAGCATATAGCCAAGTTTTTCTTTAAAGATTACTCTCTAAAGGTCGCAACAAGTAGTTTACTCGCACGACTTCATTCTTGTCACCGACCTTAGCTTAGGCCCCGCCCTCTAAGCTCTATGTAATCTCTACTGAAATAACAAAGTTTGATAATGAATAACTATCATTGTTAACTTTGCCATACAGCATAGAGGGCGGGGACTTCGGCTACTGTCGGCTCCCCTAATGTGACGGATTGGGATAATTTGAGACTATTTCCCGTTCCCACCGTACGTGCGGATTTCCCGCATACGGCGAGTCCTATTTATGCATTTGTGATTTTAATTTTTTAATTCTGTTTACTTCCTTTTCAGAAAGGCTTTTACTTTTTCTTTCTGTAGCTATTTTAAAAATCTTACAGAATAAATTAAAATCATTTCTTCTATTTACGCCCTGTGGTGGATATTTCTGGAAAAACGGAATGACTACCTCTTTAATATCTCGATAACTACTAACTTCAAACCGATAACAATTGCGATGATTTCGTCTTTTATCTTTTTGTAGATAAAGATTTCCGCAGTTAAAGAATTTCTTTACTTTCTTTAAGAGAGGTAATTCATCTTCTCTTAATTTGATGTAGTAGTGACATTCTACTCTAGAGTAATTAGTCCAGTAATCTCCAATTTTGTGAGGACCGTGTAAATAGACCGAGAAGCTTCCTTCACCATCTGTTAATCCCACTATATAATCTGGAGATAACATAAATAGGTTTTGTCCTTCCCCTTTCGGGTACTATGACTCAGCTGACTTCTTAAGAAGCGATAATCTCACAACTTCTTAGGATCTCCCTGGGTCACTTAATTAACTATTTCTAGCATCCTATAAAAAGGGAGTGATAATGACTTCCTTTCGACCGCCCAGCGAAAGTCGTCTTCCCGTTTCTTAATTATCTCATAGGCTGCTATTTGCCTCAAGCCCTTCATCCAGCTCTCTTACGAGGGCTGGACTGCTAATTTTGGCTACCGGAGCACATAATAATTTATGTGCTCGGAGAAGGATTTTCACCTCTTAGCTAACTAAGCTGCCAGGCGCAGTTATTTGGCGGTGAGTACAAGTCTCAGGGACGTATTCATCGCCACATGGCTGATTGGCGATTACTAGCGATTCCGACTTCATGAGGTCGAGTTGCAGACCTCAATCCGAACTGAGACCGGATTTGGTGGGATTAGCTCCGGCTTACGCCTTGGCAACCCATTGTCCCGGCCATTGTACCACGTGTGCAGCCCAGGGCATCAGAGGGCCACGCTGACTTGGTGTCATCCTCGCCTTCCTCCCGGTTATCCCGGGCAGTTCTCGGTGACAAATAAAACACCGAGTAAGGGTTACGCAGGTTTTGGCATCTAAGCTTGCGTCTCAAGATACCTGCTGACAACAGCCGTGCAGCACCTGCCCCAATGTCCTTGTGGGTATAGCTCTAACTTTCATCAGAGTTTCATTGGAGTTTCTAGCCCTGGTAAGGTTCTTCGCTTGTCGTCGAATTAAGCCACATGGTCCACCGCTTGTGTGAGACCCCGTCTATTCTTTTGAGTTTTAGCCTTGCGGCCGTACTTCCCAGGCGGGACACTTAACGCGTTAGCTTCGCCACCGAAAGGGTCGACACTTCCGATAGCTAGTGTCCATCGTTTACAGCGTGGACTACAAGGGTATCTACAATTTGTTATTTCATTTCCTCATATCGCTATGAGGTTCGGACTATCTCATTACCTCAAATGAAATTTCTGGAGATTGTAAATCTTTGAAGGATTACCGTAAGATAAAACCATTAGTTCAAGCACGTGTTGTTTATCATACCCCTGCCAAAACTTAGAATGACCTGTTATTTTTGTTCCTTGAATGAATCCTATCCGTTTATAGAATTTTTTAATACCCGCTCTGTTTCAATCTTTATTTTACCATCTTTATGCACATTCCTTGCTTTTATTCCAAGCATTTTTAGAAGGTGCATATAATCGTTTCTTAACCTCTGATGATTACAAGCAAGAAAGATAGTCCTAATTAACCATTTCGTTCCCCCTCGCCACCCAGCCCTATAAGCTGGATAAAAACATAATCCACCATCACAACTGAACACAACCCTCAAAAACTCTGATGTATAACCACTTTCTAGTAGTTGTGAAACTGGAAGTTTAACATTCGGTAACTTTCCATTTTTAAATTTTAGTCTCCGGAAATTTCCAAAATATGTCACAAGATAATTCCCAATTTCTTTCGAATCGACTATTACCTTTAAAAATCCATCTGATCTCTTCCTTATCCGCACTCGACCAATATCCAATCCAAACAATCTTGTCATGCAATCCCGGAATAACTTTATTAAGTTTTTTGGAGCTATTAACAAAATAAATCCTCCAGCTATTTACTCCCTTTTTAGAGACACAACCGTCTGTGAATAGTAAACCTAATAGATAAGCTAATTCCTCGTTCATTTGAGGTATCCGGCGTATAGTCTCTGAGGGGTCACGGAGACTTCCCTGCTGATTGTCTGCACTGGAAGTATTTTTACCCATGTTAACTTAATTTTAACATAGGTAACTCCAGATTCACAGATTTCCCAGCACATAGCCAGATTTGCTCCTATCAGTTGCCCAATAGGAGGAACCAGATACCATTTTGATCCTTTTTGCTCCCCACGCTTTCGTCCCTCAGCGTCAGGGCCGTCCCAGCTGAA